>NZ_LGSU01000576.1 GCF_002260545.1 Hydrocoleum sp. CS-953
CTATAACTATCTTATTTGAATTTGGTATTAGTTGATGATTTTTTCTTTGCTGATGGCTGAGAGCTGATGGCTGAATGCTTACAGGCTAATCATACAAAGTATAGAATATAGCAAAAGTTGAAAGTTCAATTGTTACTGTGAATAGGGTAGAGCAGAAATAAGAAGATTAATTCTTTATTCCGTTGTTTTAGAGATTTGATAATTCATTCAAATAATAGGAACTGCCACCAGATAATTTATATAGTCTTTCTCATATTAACAGTAATGAGGCAGACCTTAATTTTGGCTTCTCTGTTGCCTATTCCCTATTCCCTAAATCGAGACAAAATTCCAAGTTGAAAGTTGAATTATTACTGTGAATAAGGCAGAGCATAAGCCAAAAGATTAATTCTTATATTCCGTTGNTTCCAAGTTGAAAGTTGAATTATTACTGTGAATAAGGCAGAGCATAAGCCAAAAGATTAATTCTTATATTCCGTTGCTTTAGAGATTTGATAATTCATTCAAATAATAGGAACTGCCATCAGATAATTTATATAGTCTTTCTCATATTAACAGTAATGAGGCAGACCTTAATTTTGGCTTCTCTGTTGCCTATTCCCTATTCCCTATGCCCTATTCCCTATTCCCTATTCCCTGTTATTAATTGAGAAATTCTATTTGAGGAACAGGAAATTTCACAGTAAATATAGAACCTTTATTCACTTCACTAACTACAGCAATATCTCCACCCATCATTTTACAAAAGTGACGACTAATAGCTAAACCTAAACCAGTTCCTCCATGTTTTCGTGTTGTTGAATTGTCAGCTTGAGTAAATGGTTGAAATAAACTTTCTATTTTATCTTCTGATATACCTATACCAGTATCAGCAACACTTAAAACTAACATCTTATCTTTGGAGTTAAAGCCTAAATTTTCACCGACAAAACTCTCATTATTATTAACCATTTTAACTTTTAAACTAATGTTGCCATTTTCTGTAAACTTAGCTGCATTACTCAAAAGATTTAGAATTACTTGACGCATTTTATTAGGGTCTGCTAGGATTGGTTCTTGATTATCTTCACAGATTATTTCTAATGTATTGCCATTCTGATCTATCAAGGGTTGAATAGTTGCTAAAACATTTTCAATTAATGCCATAATATTGAAGCTTTCCCAATGAACATCCATCTTACCTGCTTCAATTTTTGAAAGATCGAGAATATCATTAATTATTGTTAATAGGTGTTTTCCAGAAGTATGAATATTATTAAGGTCGTGAATAAAGTCTTCATAGCCTAAATCCTGGGCATCTTCTAGTAAAATTTCACTGTAGCCAATAATAGCATTTAATGGTGTTCGTAATTCATGGCTCATATTTGCGAGAAATACACTTTTTGCTTTATTTGCTGCTTCTGCCTCATTTTTTTCTTGTTTTAAACGTTTATTTTCTTTGAGTTGTTGAACATTTGTTAATGTTTTTTTTATCGTAATGTCTAAATCTTGAAAATCTATAGGTTTAGTCAAAAAATCAAAAGCACCTCTATTCATCGCAGACCTAATTTTTTCCATATCATCATAAGCGGAAATAATAACTGCCTTTATATCAGGATAGTGAAGTTGAAGATTATCTAGTAAAGTTAAACCATCCATTAAAGGCATATTAATGTCAGTTAATACGATGTCTATACTAGGTTCATCTGACAAGATTTCTAGTGCTTCTACACCGTCTCTGGCAAAAATAAAATCTAGTTCTTTTGTTTTGATTTTTTTTCTAAAGTTACGAATGATAAGTGATTCAAAATCCGGCTCATCATCTACAACAAGTATTTTTGATGACATGATATTCTGATTAATAAGCTAATTGCTTTTAATTTTTAAGTTATACCATGTCCGCTGGTATTGGAGCGTGCAAAAGTTAGGGTAAATATCTAGGAAATTTAAGTTTTTTTTGTTCTTAAGACTTCCTCCCTTGTCACTTTTCCTTATTCCTTCTTCCTTCTTACTTACCCTGACCTTACAATACCGATGCTACCGGACATAATATTACTTGTAACCAATGAGAATGAATATATGCTATTTCTAATTTTGGCATAATTGGTCATGGAATTCTTGCATTTGACTTTTGTCTATACTCTAAAGACAAGAAGTCAATACTAATACAATTTGGTTAATTTTGAAATGGCAACTGAGGTATAAAATAACATTTAGGATTTGTGAATGAGACTGGGACGAACGTTTATTTACCTAGCAAGGGTTTGAGCCAAAAAAGAAAGTGTTTCATCCTTATTTGAAATGACTATAACATTTAGGATTTGTGAATGAGAATTGTTAAGAATTAAAGTATGTTTTCTGTACTATAGTAATCCTATTTAAATTGTAATATTTTTTTGATAGGGCGGATTTCCTGCGGAAAGCTTTGCAGAATGCAAAACGCGAATCGCTTGTACAGGAGTCATAATTTACTTATGTTTTCAGTTAAAATGAACTATTATAAAAATTTTTACAACTAATGGGTGGATTGCTATATATAGATTGGTAGTAGAATTAAGTGACTGAGAAGATAAGCGTATATTTTTTTTACTACTTATAATTTTAAGCTAAATTGATATTTCTGGAATACTATCTAGACTTAATATTAAATCACTAGAAATATCCGTATACTCAGTATCTTTTTCTTGGTCGTAAACTTCTGAAAAACGCTGACAGCTAGTAGCAAATTGACAAGTATGACAAGTATCAATAATCTCTACTTGCGGAAATTCTATCTCTTCTTCCTGGTAATGTTTTAACCAATAAGTTAAATTATCTAATATCTCCTGTAAATCCTGTTCAGTTTTTTTGTGTGCTTGTTGATTATAAGAAAATTTTAGTTTGTAGGGTAAACTTTTACTTTTTGGTTGGATAAACCAATAGGTCATTGAAACTGTTTCTGGCAAATAGTTGCTAGTTTCAACTAGGGTATAAAGATATAACCGTGTTTGCCAATTTTGAGCTAATTTTTTTTTGTTTTGAGGATGACTATAGGTTTTCCAGTCAAAAATTTGTGCTTGTTTATTTTCAGCAATTAATAAATCATAAATAACTGTCAGAATATAACCATTAAAATTAATGCTACGATTATGTTCAGCTTGGCGTAAAATTATATTTTCTTGAGTTTTAGGATTTAATATTTCTGATGCAGCTTGGGAAAAATTATCAAAACAATGCTGCATTTCTTGATTTTCTAACATCAAAGATTCTATTGGTAATCCTAGTTCTTTTTGCTGCATTAATAAGTGAAACTGACTACCCCAATTTAGTCTTTCTTGTTCTGCTGATGTTGTTGGTAAACTCAGATTATCTAGGTAGAGATGTTGGAATTTACGCGGACAAGTTGTCAGTAAATTTAGGTGTTGTTGAGAGAGTCTATATTTTGTCATTTTGTCATTTTAGGGAGTAGGGAAATTGATAATTGATAATTGATAATTGATAATTGATAATTAATAATTACCTCTGATTAAAACCTTACGGGAATTGAATACAAGGAAATCTCTTAGGACTTTTTTTATCTTAAAAGAGAAGGCTTTATATCTTAATTTTTCGGTGAACAAGCATAAATATTACGCAACAGGAGCAATAATGGATAATTGATAATGGATAATTGATAATGGATAATGGATAATTGATAATGGATAATTGATAATGGATAATTGATAATTGATAATGTATAA
>NZ_LGSU01000577.1 GCF_002260545.1 Hydrocoleum sp. CS-953
ATATTCTTGAATCATGCAGAAACCATCGGCAGTTTGAAAAGAATCTAAATATTTAGGAATCCCTGGATGATTGAGACTTTTTAAAACGGCAATTTCTTGAGAGTAGGCATCATATTCTGCCCAACTTGCTCCTAATTTAGCAAATTGAAATTGTTTGATAACTACGTTTTTTTGAGTATGGATATTTTCTGCTAAATAAGTGACTCGCCCGCCAATATTATTGTGTCCGAGTTCTCTAATTATTTGATAGCTATGAGAAGAAAAGTTGGGGGAATTATTCATAGGTTTTTAGTAGGTTTTAAGGAACAGAGAATAGAAAGCAATTAAATTTTTACATCCGATACTCGATCGCTCCGACTACTAATAGTTGTATTTCTCCTGAACTTATGCAGTTTAGAATTTCACAATAATATTTCCACAACAAACAAAATTTATCGCTGTTCCGAACTTTATATATTACATTCAGTAGCATAATGTAACCATCAATCCTCATAAGCGAGGAATTATGTCAAAATAATCAAGAAAACCAGATTACTGAAGATAATTACGGAGAAAAAACGGTGGATTCCAAATATAATCCTGTATCCATTGAACAAAAGTGGCAAAAAAACTGGGCTGAACAAAACCAAGATAAAACCCCTACAGACAATAATCAGCCTAAATTCTACGCTCTATCCATGTTCCCTTACCCATCCGGTAACTTACACATGGGTCATGTTCGTAACTATACTATTACCGACGTTATTGCCCGACTCAAAAGGATGCAAGGTTATCGTGTCCTGCACCCCATGGGTTGGGACGCATTTGGACTACCCGCAGAAAATGCAGCTATTGACCGGGGTATCCCACCTGCTAAATGGACCCTGCAAAATATTGCCCAAATGAAAGAACAACTAAGACGTTTGGGTTTTTCCATCGACTGGGATAAAGAAGTCGCTACCTGTACCCCCGAATACTACCGTTGGACTCAATGGATATTCCTCCAATTTTTCCAAGCAGGTTTGGCCTATCAAAAAGAATCTGCCGTTAACTGGGACCCCATCGACCAAACCGTATTGGCCAACGAACAGGTAGATGGAGAAGGTCGTTCTTGGCGTTCCGGCGCAAAAGTCGAACGTAAATTGTTGCGTCAGTGGTTCTTCAAAATTACCGACTATGCTGAACAACTCCTCAACGACTTGGATAAATTACCTGGTTGGCCGGAACGAGTGAAACTGATGCAGGCAAACTGGATAGGAAAATCTGTCGGAGCTTATTTGGAATTTCCCATAGTGGGGATGGATAAAAAAATTGGAGTCTTTACCACCAGACCCGATACTGTCTATGGCGTCAGTTACGTTGTTTTGGCTCCCGAACATCCTTTGACAGCGCAGGTGACAACCTCAGAACAACAAGCTACCGTCGAAAATTTTATTAAAGAAGTAGCTGCCGAAAGTGAATTAGAACGTACCGCCGAAGACAAACCAAAACGTGGCGTTCCTACTGGTGGCAAAGCTATCAACCCATTCAATAATCAAGAAGTTCCCATCTGGATCGCCGACTATGTACTCTATGAATATGGTACAGGTGCAGTTATGGGAGTACCCGCTCACGACGTGCGCGACTTTCAGTTTGCCAAACAATATGAGCTACCCGTTAAACAGGTTATTGTGGCGGATGATTCGGATAATGATGATGATGAGATGTCAGAAGCTTATACCGATGTTGGTATCATGGTTAACTCCGGTTCCTTTAACGGGGAAAAATCTACTTTTGCCAAAAAAGCAATTATTGAACTTGCTGAGGATGAAGGTTATGGAGAAGGTCGCATACAATATCGTTTGCGAGATTGGTTAATTTCTAGACAACGTTACTGGGGCGCACCAATACCTATTATTCACTGTCCGAACTGTGGTGCTGTACCTGTACCAGATGAAGATTTGCCTGTGAAGTTGCCCGAAAGTGTAGAATTTTCTGGTCGGGGTCCGTCACCGTTGGCAAAATTAGAAGACTGGGTAAATGTTCCTTGTCCGAGTTGTGGTACTCCGGCAAAACGGGAAACTGACACGATGGATACTTTTATTGATTCGTCTTGGTATTATTTGCGTTATCCAGATGCGACAAATGAAGAGCAGGTGTTTGACTCGGAAATGGTAAATGACTGGTTGCCTGTAGATCAATATGTAGGTGGTATCGAACACGCGATTTTACATTTGTTGTATTCCAGATTTTTTACTAAGGTTTTGCGCGACAGAGGTTTGTGCAATTTTGACGAACCTTTCCAAAAGTTGTTAACTCAGGGAATGGTGCAAGGTATTACTTACAAAAATCCAGTGACTGGTAAATATATTCCGTTTGCAGATGTTAACCCGGAAGAACCGAAAGACCCCAAAACTGGGGATAAATTGGAAGTATTCTTTGAGAAGATGTCTAAGTCTAAGTATAACGGTGTCGATCCTTTGGAGGTGATGGCAAAATATGGTGCAGATACGGCGCGGATGTTTATTTTGTTTAAAGCACCACCGGAAAAAGATTTAGAGTGGGATGATGCTGATGTACAAGGACAGTTTCGTTTCCTGAACCGAGTCTGGTCTTTGGTAACCGAATTTACTGCAAATAATAGTTTTAGTGAATTGAAAGCAAAAAATAATGGTATTACTCAAGCAGACTTGAGAGATTTGGGTTGGTCTCGGTATTTGATTACTGAAATAACCAAAAATATTTCTGCTTTTAAACTTAGAAATGTGGTGAAAGTTTATGTTGCTGCTGATGTCAAGGTGGCAATAGAAGCTAAGTTGAGTCATCCCGAAACTCAACAAGAAACTAAGGATGATTTGCAGAAAGGTTTGAGTTGGATAGAAAGTAGGTTTGCGAGAGAGTTAACTAAAGCGGAGAAAGATGTTCGACGTGCGGTGCATACTGCTATCAAAGAAGTAACAGAAGATTTAGATGGAGATTATCAGTTTAATACTGCTGTTTCGGAAATGATGAAGTTGAGTAATGCTTTGAGTGATGCTACTTGTAAAGATTCTCATATTTATGCCGAAGGTTTGGAAACTTTGCTATTGTTATTGGCACCGTTTGCACCACATCTTGCTGAGGAGTTGTGGCAAGTTACTGGTAATGTCGGTTCAGTGCATACTCATCCTTGGCCGAAGTTTGACCCGGAAGCTTTAGTGGTAGATGAAATTACATTAGTAATTCAGATTAAGGGTAAGACTAGGGGAACTATTCAGGTGCCAGCAAAAGCAGATAAAGAAACTTTGGAAAAGTTAGCGCGGGAGTCGGATGTCGCGCAGCGTAATATAGTAGGTAAGGAGATTAAAAAAGTGATTGTAGTTCCTGGAAAATTAGTTAATTTTGTGGTTGGATAAAATAGTGAGTCTGGGAAGTGACAAAGAAACTGGGTTGATTGCTCTAATTTGTTCAAATGAATAAATTTCGTTGATACACCCGGTTTCTGGGTAATATTAGGCTGTATTAATTAACCACAAAAAAGAGCGTATAGATAATTTAGTCATCTTTTAGATGACTAAAAGATAGCTGATTTATTATGGCTAATTAATTAAACTATTGCGCAATACTTTTTAGATAAAGTAGGAAAGGTGACAATAGCTAACTTTTTACTTCAATTATACCATAGTAACACAGCCATCTTGGCTGTCAGAAAAAAAATAGCCAGGATGCCTGTGCTACGATTAATTAAACTATTGCGCAATAGTT
>NZ_LGSU01000578.1 GCF_002260545.1 Hydrocoleum sp. CS-953
TAAATAAGCTTTTTAATTTTTTGATTGTATTAGTTTGTTTTACCTACAAAATGTGAGCTAAAATAATTAGCATCATAGCCTTTAAAAAAAATCCCTCATACGAGAAGTGTAAAAATTTAGCTTCTGTCAAACTACTGTCGATCCAGTTGTTAATATAGCTTCTGGCAGTAATATTAATAATGTCAATATTGGCAACTTTAGTGAATTTCTTTTCAATAGTTTGACACTAGAAAGTTCTAGTATTAGTGAAATTTAAGTATTTGACTTGAATTTTCGTGGCAAGAATATCTCAAACAAGGAAAATTGCTTGAAGTCTAGTCAGATGGATTTATATAGAATAGTAGTAGGGATGCTACTTATTCTCACCCCATTGCACCTCTTAATAGTCGTTTCAGTTTAGATTGAGACCAGTGTTTCTTGTCTTGAAAGGATTTCATCCTTATTTGAAATGACTATATATAGCAAAAGGCTGAGGGGGCTATGCTGAAGGAAAAATCCTGCTATGTCTAAGTTTTAGGCAATTGAAATGTCCTAACAGTAATGGAACTGCTATACCAAATCTAACTCATCCTCATGGCAAGCTATACATCCTGAAAAAAAGGTGTTAGGTAGTACGCAAGTTTTAGGTGTTATGGGAGTTCAAGAAAAATACCAAAGTATGAATAGTTGTCACATGCGCAGGATAAATTATTGATAAACGTTATTACATCCTCAGCTTGAAACGAGAAAATTTTCATTTTATTAAGCTTCAAAAAAAAGAGAGAGGATTGTTTAAGTTGCACCTAGAAAAAAATCGTGATACTATAAATATATTGGGGTTACTTCGCCCCTACACATGACTGTTTATTCAACGCAAAAATTCAATTGATGGGCAAAGCGGAATCAGGTCAGATGAAAGAAAAAAGTTTTGCTGTGGAACATAAAATGTAGTAGGGATACTATCCCCATCCCTTATCTAATCCCCTCAACCTTAAACCACAAAATTCTCATTTTATGAAGCTCCAAAAAAAGAGAGAGGGTTATTAAGTTGCACCTAGAAAAAAATCGTGATACTATAAATATATTGGGGTTACTTCGCTCCTAAGCATGACTTTTTATTCAACGCAAAAATTCAATTGATAGGCAAAGCAGAATCAGGTCAGATGAAAGAAAAAGATTTTGCTGCGGAACATAAAATGCAGTAGGGATGCTATCCCCATCCCTTATCTAATCCCCTCAACCTTAAACCACAAAATTCTCATTTTATGAAGCTCCAAAAAAGAGAGAGGGTTATTAAGTTGCACCTAGAAAAAAATCGTGATACTATAAATATAGTGGGTTTATCTCGCCCCTACACATGACTTTTTATTCAACCATAAAACATCATTAAAGTTATAAATTACTATATAAATAAAACCCTCTGCCTATCTTTCAATGACGATAATGAAGAGAAAAAATATTACTCCGAAAGAAACTAAAGAGACTGTTGATATTTCACCAAAAGTACAGGAATATAATCATAACCATCCACTCCAATAACAGGCAAAATTTCTGACCGTTTCCGATTTAAAATCTCATTAAAATCTTCTCCCAACTGACCCTTCAATACAACCATCAAACCAGCAGTTTGTCGCCATTCATTAGCACCAATTTGCTCCAAAAGATACATACCCAAACAACCAGCAAAAATAGCTTTCTCCAAATTTTGCAAACTATAGTAAGCCCGAGCAAGATAAGCCAAATTAAAACCTTGCAAATATAAATCTCCAGAATATTGAGCAGCTTGCCAACCCCCAGCTAAATATAACAGAGCATCTTCAGGTTTTTCTAATACCATAAATGCAATTCCTAGACTACTAAAACAAAGAGACCTACTCTGACCATCCCCCAAAATTTCTGACAATTTCAAACCCTGTTGTAGATAATTAATCGCATTTTCATAAACCTCAGTTTCCATCACCTCTTTTTGTCTAGCTTGGAAAACTTCACTAAAACCAAAATTAGCTAAAGCATTAGCTTCCCCTCTTTTATCCCCTACTTGTCGGGAAAACATTAACGCTCTCTGACTATAATTAATCGCCTCACCATAATCCTTTATCGCTACAGAAGTCCGACTCAAATGATTCAAATTAGCAATTTCACAGGATTTATCCTCCGTCTCTTGGGCAATTTTTAAAGCTTGTTTATGAAATTCCATCGCCTTTAAATATTGCCCTAAAGTCTGCTGAGAATAACCCAATAAAGTTAAAATTCTTCCCTTAGCTTGAGTACCTTGAATTCTTTGCAAAGGTTCATCTAAATAACTCAAAGCATTTTGTAAATATTCTCCAGAAAAAGAAGCAAAAATTCCACCATAAAGAGGGAAATATTCTCGTTGAGAAAAGGCACGGAGAATTTGCAATGTTACCTGAAAACAAGAATTACTTAAACTAGGTCTAGCCTGAAAACCATCAGCTAACTGGCACCAAATAGCAGCAAAAGTCAAAAAAGTAGAAATAGATAATTTTGCTCCTACCTTAGCATCATAAATTAACTTGTCAAACCATTCTACTAATCCTCTTTGTAAACATTGTAAAATTACCGCCAACTCAACTAGATCGCTCGCTTCAATACTAGCTTTCCCAGCAAATTCTACAATAGATTTTTCCAAAGCAATAGTATTAAATAAACCCTCTGGAAAAGAACTATTTACTTGTTTTGACCATAATACCCAAGGTCCCCTCTGTTCAGGAGTACCACCAAATCCCAGTTGTCCTCGACTTTGGTCATATATCCAACTTACTAAATAAGGTTGCAGTCTTTGCCAAGCTTCTAGACCTTTATTAATACCAGTGGTAAATTGCTGCAAATCTTTTTTCAGGTCTGGGTCAGTAGTTTGGAGTTGTTGGTCTTGTAGAGTTTGGCCAAGTTTTTGTATTTGGTTAAGGGTAAGAGGTTGTTTTTGGTTAGGATCAATAGCATTAAGTAAACTTGTCAGACGTTCCCTAGTTTCTGCATTAATAATTTGTTGTACAGATGTGGCGATCGCCTCTTGAGTTTGATGTTCTTTTTCCCACCTTTCCCATTCTCCTTGAATAGTTTTTAATGCTCGTAAACGACGATTAGCTTTTGCTTGTTTTAACTCATCAGTTTCTGTATCTACCTGATTTTTAATAGTTTGAAAACGTTCATCAAAACAACGTTCAAATATTTCTCCTGTACCACTACTAATTTCTTTAACAAGCATTTGATATACCTGTTCTTTGGAACGAATTTTACCTTGAAGAGTAATTTCTATAATATGGTCAATGAGATTTAGATAGTGTTCTTGCCAAGAAATAGATTCTGTCATTTTAGTTATTAGTTGTTATCTTATTTATTTGTCTTAAATTATTTGTTAAAAAAACTGTAGGAGTTTGGTCTCCAAACACAACCAGAATAAAATATAGCAATCCTATTTTATTCATGGCAAAAATATTACCGCTTTTTAGGCACAAGGCAACAGCCAAAAGGTAGGAATTTCAACTTTTTTATTTACTTTTTAATTACCCGTAGCCTATGGGTGGATTGCTATATTTAAAAATATAATATTCAAGCATAGCAAAGTTTTTAGTAATATCAAATATAGCAATCCTATTTTATTCGTGGCAAAAATCTTACTAATTTTTAGGGAACACTTAACTAGGAACAGGGAACAGGCGAGAGTTTCAAGTTTTTTATCTACTTTTTGATTACCCGCGACCTATTTA
>NZ_LGSU01000579.1 GCF_002260545.1 Hydrocoleum sp. CS-953
AAGTTATAGCAATCGCAATTGCTAGATGCCAATTACTGATTAAAAAATAAATAAAAACGACAATAAAAGCAAAGCTATCAATTAGAATTGCAATTAAATTAGAATTAAGTAATTGCCCGACAATTTCTACATCCCTTCCTAATCTTAATATTAATTCCCCAGTACGTTGATTTTCAAAATAACTAATGGATAAAAATTGAAGATGTTGATATAACTGTACGCGAATACTTTTAACGGTGTTTTCTCCAAAGATTTTTATCGCATATAATTGTAGAAAAGATAGTACACCTCCTAAGAAACTCATCAATAGGATAAGTGCTGCTACCCAAGGCAACATATTAAATTGTTTTTCCGGAATAATTACATCAATAACATAGCGATTAATTTGAGGAACAAAGAAAGTAATAAATGAAGCCAAAATTGTTAATAATATGCCTATGAAAAATGGTGTTTTATGTGGTAAACCATAGCTAAATAGGCGCAGGTATAAATTCTGGGATTCTACTTTTTCCTCTAATTTTTCTACGTTAACCTGAGTTGGAATTTTGTCAATTGTATTAGATTTTATCATGTCTCAAGCTAATTAAGGTACAGTTGCTCTTCTTATTTTATAGCGCTAGGGAATAGGGAATAGGGAACAGGGAACAGNGGGAACAGAAGACTGTAAAAGGGTTTTCCTACGGAATGCTGCGCAAACAGGATTTAAAAATTTCCTAACCTATTTGCGTAGTGCTATATACTCCCTATTGATCAAGTTGCTACAATTTAGGGACGTTGTATGCAACGTCCCTACTAAAACAAACAAATTTTGTACCTCACCAGATTTAATGGATAATGGATAATGGATAATGGATAATGTAAGCATGCAGCCGTCAGCTACCAGCTATCAGCTATTCTTTTTGGAGCGTGTTTGAAAGTTTACTGAGCCAGATATTAAGTATTACTAAAAGTCGGCTGCTTTGATTTTAAAGTCTATTAAATTCATTTAATATCCCTAAGCTCTAATTGCTGAGAGCTGACTGCTAATAGCTGAATGCTTACTTGATAATTGATAATGAAAACTATTTCTTATTTGTCAATGCTTTGATATTTAATCAGCAGAGCAATAATTATCCATTATTAATTATTAACATCTTCTTATACTTAAGATAGACTTTTTTTGTCGGGTGCATCTCATATAGCAATCCTATTTTATTTGTGTATAAAAACCTTACCGCTTTCAGGGAAAAGGGAAAAGGGAACAGGCAGGAGTTTCAAGTTTTTTATCTACTTTTTGATTACCCGCGACCTATTTAGGATTGCTATGTTTGCAAAAATACTTTTTTTCTCTTCCCAGTTAAGAGTTAAGTTTTCCCTAAAACCAATAAATTTTTGGCTTTCTTCAAAATTGAGATACACCCTTTTTATCATTCTATGAAATCTAGTTGATTTTGTATCTTGAAAATTCAGAAAAGAAAGAAGTATAAATGTTGCAGACAATATTCCTAATTCCTACATTAAAATTTTTAGCCTTCTTACCTAATTATTAATAATTAATTATTAATAATTAAATAATTCTGGTTTAAAGCTTCCCCTTGGATAGGGGAAAAAGCGGTCGTTTGCGGAGCATTCCGTCAGGATGGGATGGCGAGGAAACCTCGCCATATCCAATTGACCAAGAGAAAAGTGCTAGGATATTTCCTTATCTTCAATCAAGAAAGGTTTTAACCAGAGGTAATTATCNAAATTTGGGTAGTTACGCCTCCTCTTTTAAGGGTATAAAAAGCGGTCGTTTGCGGAGCATTCCGTCAGGATGGGATGGCGAGGAAACCTCGCCATATCCAATTGACCAAGAGAAAAGTGCTAGGATATTTCCTTATCTTCAATCAAGAAAGGTTTTAACCAGAGGTAATTATCAATTATCCATTATCAATTATCAATTAATGAATTCTTCCTTCTTCCTTGCTGATAACTGAATTAAACTCCTGCATGACCTAAAGCTAAACCTGTAATTAACATTCCTAATACTAAAAAAGGTTGAGCGCTTGCTTGATATTTCACATCATTTTCTAGAGGGTTTCTCAGAAAATACATATCTTGAAAAGTAATCTGAGGAATTACCATCAACAACAAAATAACAGCATACAAATTTTCTTTAATGCTAATTAAATAAGCTGCTACTCCAGCTTGAAAAATATCAATCATTAATACACATATCCAAGCAGCAGTACCAATACCAAACATTACAGGTAAAGATTTTAAACCTAACTTTTCGTCTCCTTCTACACTCTTAAAATCATTAACTACCGCAATTCCCAATCCAGCAAAACTATAAAACAAAGTCAGAATTACAATAGTTAAATTTAACTCTCCAAATAAAGCATGACCAGTCCACCAAGGTAAAGCAATATAACTAGAACCTAAAGCATAATTTCCCAACCAACCATTTTGTTTTAACTTCAGTGGCGGTGCCGAATAAATATAAGCTATAAATGCACCAAATAAACAAAGCACAGTAATCATTGGAAATTCGTGACCAACTGACAAATCTAGGAGATATGATAAACCAACTCCTGCTAGTAACAAAACAACAATTTGAGTGACAACTTGAGGAATAGAAATTGCACCAGAAGGAATAGGTCGATAAGGTTCATTAATAGCGTCTATTTCCCGGTCATAAAAATCATTTAAAGTTTGTGTATAACCAGCCATCAAAGGTCCTGCTAATAACATACAAGCAGCAGAAATCAAGAAATTTTCTAGATTCCAACTATAATTTCCTGAAGATGCAGCACCACAAACTACCCCCCATATTAAAGGAATCCAAGTTATCGGTTTCATTAATTGCAGGCGGATCTTCCAAATATTAGTTTCTCCACTTGCAGCACCTTTCATTCCTAATAATTGTCTGGTTTTAGCAGTGCTATTTTCAACTTTTTCTTGTTCTTGATTAGTCATTTTTCATTGGATTATTTTGATTAGCAAAAACAATTATATAGAACTTACGCACCCCAACCAAGAAACCGGGTTTATTACCCTAATTTAATGCTTGAATGGCTTTGTTGCATGAAAGTATATAGCTGTCGCACTTGCTCCACATATGCACAATAATAACGTGCTGAAAGTGCTATAACTATTGTCCAATAGATGAATAGAACATCAATGTTTAAAGTAAAAAGGCTGAAAATTTTGCCTGTAAAGCCTTTGAGGTTTAATTGTCTACCCATAACTATTGGACAATAGATGAATAGAATATCAATAATTACGAAAGAGAGCGATATAGCTGCCCAATGGATGCTCTATCCCCACTTTCATGCACCAAAACCTGCTTGAATTGTAAATTTTAGTTCATAAACCCAGTTTCTGCTATGGGTTGTAATATTTTACCGTAGGGGTTTGGTTTCCAAACCCTAAATTAGTTGTTTGATTAATACAGCGCTTCCCGTTATTATGAGGTAGGATAACTGTACTTTTGACATGGTAAATATTTTGTGTTTGTTCCTCTACTCCCTACAACCTTAAATCGTTGTACCTCATAGCTTCGGAAAATGCTGTATCTCTGAAAATTACTATAAAATTTTGACTAAAGTAAAAAATCAGGACTTACCCAGATGTACTATATATAGAGTCAAAAAACTATAACGTTATAGTTTTGAACACTATATACATGGTCTTTGCGTAAGTCCTAAAATTAATATTTTTTCCTACTCCCCATCACCCCACACTCCCCACAC
>NZ_LGSU01000058.1 GCF_002260545.1 Hydrocoleum sp. CS-953
AAATTATTGCAGCGAATTTTTGAGAAGGGTTTGGAGACCAAAACCCTACGGAGAAAAATTTGGAAAAATTCGGAAAAATGCAGCTATTAATTAAATTATTGGAACGAACCTTTGAGAGGAGTTTGCCAACCAAACCCCTACGGAGAAAAATTTGGAAAAATTCGGAAAAATGCAGCTATTAATCAAATTATTCCAATGAAATTTTGAGAGGAGTTGCCAAACCATAACCTAGACATAGCAAAATTTGGAAAAAGTCAGAAAAATGCAGCTATTAATCAAATTATTACGACGAAATCTTCAGAAGGGTTTGGAGACCAAACCCCTACGGAGAAAAATTTGTGAAAATTGGCAAAAATGTAGTTATTAGTTAAATTATTGCAGCGAATTTTTGAGAAGGGTTTGGAGACCAAANTTAATCAAATTATGAAAATGAACTATTGAGGGTGGTTTGGAGACCAAACCCCTACGGAGAAAAATTTGGTAAAATTCTCAAAAATGCAGTTATTAATCAAATCATGGCAGCGAAATATTGAGAAGAGTTGGCAAACCATAACCCCTACGGATAAAAACTTGGGAAAATTCTCAAAAATGCAGCTATTAATCAAATTATGGCAGCGAAATATTGAGAAGAGTTGGCAAACCATAACCCCTACGGATAAAAACTTGGGAAAATTCTCAAAAATGCAGCTATAGCAGTGAGCGCTCAGGTATTTACAACGCCCAGCTCAAACTGCCTTCTAGAAAAGGTGTACAAAAAATAATGTGTAAATATGCCAGCGCACATTGCTATATTAANGAGCAAAACTTGGAAAAAGTCAGAAAAATGCAGCTATTAACCAAATTATTACAACGAACCTTTCAGAGTAGTTGGCAAACCAAACCCCGACAGATGAAAATTTGGAAAAAGTCGGAAAAATGCCGTTATTAATCAAATTATGAAAATGAACTATTGAGAAGGGTTTGGAGACCAAACCCCTACGGATAAAAATTTGGTAAAATTCTCAAAAATGCAGTTATTAATCAAATCATGGCAGCGAAATATTGAGAGGGGTTTGGAGACCAAACCCCTACGGATAAAAACTTGGGAAAATTCTCAAAAATGCAGTTATTAATCAAATTATGGCAGCGAAATATTGAGAGGGGTTTGGAGACCAAACCCCTACGGATAAAAACTTGGGAAAATTCTCAAAAATGAGGAGTTTAATGATGGATAACGAAATTAAAGACTTTGAGACTAAGATTAGAAAATATCATTCACTTCCTGAAGCAATAGTGCTTGATTATAAACCAGTTGGTTATCCTTTCTATGTCTTACTTCTTGACTTAACTTATTTGGCGAATAGAGAATTACAATTACTAGAAGAGTTTGTCTTGAAATGTATTACTAATGGGTTGACAAAACCACAAGAAATTTCGAGTTTTCTTGGTATGGAGAGTTATTTAATAGAAAAAGTATTGTCAGAATTAATTTCCCGAGATTTAATCAAAAAAGAAGAAAACTTCAAGTTAACAACAGCAGGTTTGAATGTTTTAGAAAAACAAACAATTTTAGCTCCTATTTCTGAAACTCAGACATTTTATCTAGATGCTCTAAATGGAAGAATAACAAACTCTTGATCTCTGAAGAAGTTTGACAGTAAAATTCATAAAAATAGTGCCATAAATAAAATCATCAAAAAACCAAGGAAAGGTCATATAGAAGATTTAGTTGATTACTATCCAGATATTGAAAAACTTTTACAAAATTCCCATCCTAATAATCC
>NZ_LGSU01000580.1 GCF_002260545.1 Hydrocoleum sp. CS-953
ACACAGGAAAACTCAGCAATTATAGTAACTATTTTAGAAAAATTAATAAAGCAGCAAATAGATACTACTATAGCTTCTGAGTTGATAAAAAATTCTCAGACCAATAAATTTAACCTTGGTGATGAGTTAATTAAAAATGAATTTGGGATTAATAATTTTATTTATCTAGTATGCGAAGGTAGAGTAAGAATTTTAGCTTTTGACTCAGAACAACAAGAAGAAATACCAGTAGATGTTTTAGAAACAGGAAAAATATTTGGTGGAGACCATTTATTCGCAGACAATATCAAACTTTATCGGGCGATCGCTGCCAGTCAAGGCCAAATAGCAAAAATTGACCTGACCAAACTACAACCATTACTCAAAAAACTACCCCAACTGGAACAAAACCTACAGGAACAAACACAACAACGACAATGCCAAATCTTTCTTAAAACTTGCACAGAATGGCGATCGCTCCCAAGTCATCAACTACGTCCCATATTGCCCCACTTTCAGCAAATACAAATACCCGCAGGAGAAAAACTCACAACAGTAACTCCAGGGGAAACCGCACATTATTGGCTAAATGGTGGTCAAATTTCTACAACCGAAACTGAAATACCAACCTTTCCCAGTTGGGGTTATCCTGAAAAAACACCTACAGACTGGCAAGCAGAAACACAACTATCACTTTACAAACTACCTAAACAACAATGGGATGAACTTACATCCTTATTAACGAACCCAAATAAAACTCCTCTGAAGAAATCAGTCACCATCCATTCTCCACAAATCACCACTGCCAATACCCCAGAGCCAACCCCAGAAAAATCTCAGTCCCCACCCAAAGAAAACAAAGTTCTTTTTCCAAAACCAATTAACCGCCGAGTGCTGGATATTTTTGCCCACTATCCAATGATTTTCCAGCAATCATCCTCAGATTGTGGGGCAGCTTGTTTAGCTATGATTAGCCAATATTGGGGTAAACGCTTCAGTATTAACCAACTACGAAACTTGTCGAATGTGGGGCGCTCCGGTGCTTCCCTCAAAAATCTCGCTAAAGCAGCAGAAAGTCTAGGATTTCAATCTAGACCTGTACGAGCATCTCTAAGTCGTCTAGAAGAGCAAACAGATCCTTGGTTTGCTCACTGGGAAGGAATGCACTATGTGGTTGTCTACAAAGTAAAAGGTAAACAAGTTTTAATTGCAGACCCAGCAATGGGCAAAAAATGGTTAAGTCGTTCAGAATTTCTGGGAAGTTGGAGTGGTTACGCCCTGCTATTGCAGCCTACTCAAGAATTACGAAATGCTGAAACAGGTAAAGTATCTCTAGGCAATTTCTTCAATGTTTTGTGGCCATATCGCAATACTATCCTGCAAATTATTCTGATGTCTGTATTGATTCAAGTATTTGGCCTCGTCACACCCTTCTTTACCCAAGTTATTCTTGACCAAGTAGTTGTTAACAAAAGTCTCAGTGCCCTCAATATTTTTGCTTTAGGGAGTTTAATGTTTGGAATTGGAGGTCTTGCCCTGGGAATAACCAGACAATATTTACTTCAGTATTTTTCCAATCGAGTTGATCTGACTATGGTTTCTGGTTTNTGTCTGTATTGATTCAAGTATTTGGCCTCGTCACACCCTTCTTTACCCAAGTTATTCTTGACCAAGTAGTTGTTAACAAAAGTCTCAGTGCCCTCAATATTTTTGCTTTAGGGAGTTTAATGTTTGGAATTGGAGGTCTTGCCCTGGGAATAACCAGACAATATTTACTTCAGTATTTTTCCAATCGAGTTGATCTGACTATGGTTTCTGGTTTTATCAGTCACGCTTTGAGATTACCGATGAAATTTTTTGAATCTCGGAGGGTGGGTGACATTATTACCAGGGTTCAAGAAAATCAGAAAATTCAACGTTTTCTGATTCGTCAGGTGGTGATGTCTTGGTTAGATTTTCTCACCGGGATGGTTTATTTGGGATTGATGTTTTATTACAACCCAAAGTTAACTTTATTGGTCTTGGCCTTGATTCCACCGATAGCTATTTTAACTTTGGTTGCTACTCCTTTTTTGCGCAAGGTGTCGCGGGAAGTTTTTAATGCTGCCGCAGATCAAAATTCATCTTTGGTGGAAATGATGACCGGAGTATCTACAATCAAAGCTACGGCAACTGAAAAGGAGTTACGCTGGCGGTGGGAAGAGGATTTAACTAAGTCTCTGAATGTTGGTTTTAAGGCCCAAAAGTTGGGAAATCTTTTACAGTTTAGCAATGGGTTAATTAATAGTATTGGTAGTACAGTTTTACTCTGGTTTGGATGTTTTTCGGTGATTCAGGGGGAACTGAGTATTGGTCAGTATGTGGCTTTTAATATGATGATTGGTAAGGTGATTACCCCGTTTATGGTGTTAGTGAATCTGTGGGATGAGTTGCAGGAGATTTGGATTTCTGTGGAAAGGTTGAATGATGTGTTGGGAGCAGAACCTGAAGAGATACCTGGCAAGGAAATGTTCGCGTTGCCACGGTTACGGGGAGATGTGAAGTTTGAGAATGTTACCTTTCGTTATGATGAAGACCAGGAGAGGAATACACTTCAGAATATTTCTTTTGATGCCAGAGCGGGGCAGACTATTGCTATTGTGGGGCGCAGTGGGTCTGGTAAAAGTACCTTGGTGAAGTTGTTGCAGAGTTTGTATTATCCCAACAGTGGGCGAATTTTAATTGATGGCCATGATATTCGTAATGTTTCGCCTCCGTCTTTGCGATCGCAACTTGGTGTTGTGCCTCAAGACTGTTTTTTGTTTTCGGGGACTATTGTGGAAAATATTAGTATGTATGGTGATGATGTACCTTTATCAGAGGTGATAGAGGTGGCAAAACTGGCAGAGGCTCATAGTTTTNTTGTTGCAGAGTTTGTATTATCCCAACAGTGGGCGAATTTTAATTGATGGCCATGATATTCGTAATGTTTCGCCTCCGTCTTTGCGATCGCAACTTGGTGTTGTGCCTCAAGACTGTTTTTTGTTTTCGGGGACTATTGTGGAAAATATTAGTATGTATGGTGATGATGTACCTTTATCAGAGGTGATAGAGGTGGCAAAACTGGCAGAGGCTCATAGTTTTATTCAGGATATGCCTTTGGGATATAACACTAAAGTGGGCGAGCGGGGCTCGTCTCTATCAGGGGGGCAACGTCAACGGGTGGCGATCGCCCGCGCTTTATTGGGTGACCCTCGAATTGTGATTTTGGATGAGGCGACTAGCTCTTTGGATACTGACTCAGAGCGGAGGTTTCAGGAGAATTTAGCCAGGATTAGTCGGGATCGGACTACTTTTATTATTGCTCATCGTCTATCTACGGTCAGAAATGCCGACCAAATTTTAGTTATAGATAAAGGAATTTTGTTGGAGCAAGGTACTCATGAGGAATTGATAGCTCTTGGTGGGTTGTATTATCACTTAGCCCAACAACAGCTTGACCTTTAATTCTAAAAATGGTAATAACACACCGAGTAAATACTGAATTTATGTAAATATGTGTTACATTTATTTCTGAAAGTCGATCGACTTTTATCCGTTTACTTTACTAATTATTCAAAGATAAATTAATCTTAAAAGATATATTTCTCACGGTCAATCTATTTTTGAAATCCGAAAAAATTAAGAATTGTAGATATAAAATTATGAAGAGTTTGTGGAAAATTTTTACATAGATAAAAAAACTTAAACTATTACTTATATT
>NZ_LGSU01000581.1 GCF_002260545.1 Hydrocoleum sp. CS-953
CTTAACTACTGCTGATACTATCTGTAGGAAAAATTTTCTCACAGATATCGGAAACCTTCCCTCGGAAAGTCAGAGTTTAGACTCCGATAGATTCAATTTAGCCACACCGGATAATTCTCGGAAGGAGCAATTAGAAAGTCGGGAAATTTTCTGGGATAAATTGGTGAGTCTGATGGAAAAGTTTGCCGAATCTAAACATAGTTCAGTGGAAAAGTTTGCCGAATCTAAACATAGTTCAGTAAATAGTAGAAGGGGAAAAATACCCTCTACTAAAAATTCTGAGAATTTAACTACTATTGATACTATTTCTGGAAAAAGTATTCTGACAGATATCGGAAACATTCCCTCGGAAAGTCAGAGTTTAGACTCGGATAGATTAAATTTAGCTAAACCGGATAATTCCTGGAATGAGCAATTAGAAAATACAGATATTTTCTGGGATGAAATTGTCTCTATAGAACCAGTAGGAGACAAGCAAGTATACGATCTGACCATACCAGAAACTCATAATTTTGTAGGTAATGATATTTGTCTTCACAATACTAGCTTTGCTGTAAATATTGGTCATAGTATTGCCGCTAACCAAAAGTTACCAGTCGCTATTTTTAGTTTGGAAATGTCTAAGGAGCAATTGGTATTAAGACTATTAGCTAGTGAGGCAAAAATTGAAAGTAATAGACTACGGTCTGGGCGTATTAGTCAGAATGAATGGGAACCTTTAACTTCCGCTATTGGTACTCTTTCGGAAATGCCAATTTTTATTGATGATACTCCTAATATTACTGTTAATGAAATTCGTTCCAAAGCTAGACAACTTCAAAGTGAACAAGGTGGGGCGTTAGGATTAATTTTATTAGATTATTTACAGTTAATGGAAGGCAGTAATACTGATAATCGAGTCTTAGAGTTGGCAAGAATTACTAGAAATTTAAAAGGTTTGGCGCGGGAACTTTCGGTGCCGATTATTGCTTTGTCTCAACTTAGTAGAAGTGTGGAGTCTCGAACTAATAAAAGACCAATGATGTCTGACTTAAGGGAGTCTGGTTGTTTGACTGCCGAGACTTTAATTTATTTAGTTGATGGTAAAAAGATTCCTATTTCTCGTCTGGTTAATCAATCAAATTTTCCTGTTTTTGCTTTGAATGAAAATACTGGAAAATTTGAGTCGGCGATGGTGAGTCGGGTGTTTTCTACTGGGGTTAAACCTATCTTTCGTCTGCAAACTTCTTCGGGAAAATTGATTCGCGCGACGGCTAATCATCCTTTCTTTTCTATGGGGGGTTGGAAACAGTTGAATAGTCTGAATATTGGGGATTCTCTTGCTATTTTGAGTCAAAAAATGCTTAAATGTTCAATATTGTATTGTGGGCAATTTCTGTCTCAAGCAGATCTTGGGCCAAAATATGGTGGAAAGTTAGGGTCTGTTGTTAAGTCTCGTGAGTGGGAAGGCTGTACGGAAATTGATGTAGAATGGGATGAAATTGTCGAAATAATCCCTGATGGGGAGGAGGAGGTTTTTGATTTAACTGTTCCTGGTCTTCATAATTTTGTGGCGAATGAGATTGTCGTTCATAACTCTATTGAGCAGGATGCCGATCTAGTTATTATGCTTTATCGAGATGAGTATTATTCCCCGGATACTCCAGACCAAGGTATTGCTGAGGTTATTATTACTAAGCATCGGAATGGTCCGACTGGTACGGTGAAGTTGTTGTTTGACCCCCAGTTTACTAAGTTTAGGAATTTGGCAATTAATAAAAGATAAGCTTTCAGCGGTCAGCTTTTAGCAGTTAGCTTTTTTCCTAAGTTTAGAGTCTGCTAAAAGAGCAATAGAACTCCGTTCCCCTTCGCGATCGCTCTTTCCATGCTAAGAGGCAATCAAATATTCAGGAATTTTCCCAGGAACAATGCCAGAAATATTTTCATCTTGTGAAGCTTCCAGCAAATACTTGTTTTTCCCTCGTCAAATATTTCCATCCATCCCTCCTCTGTGAAAAATCACTAACATTTTCATCCTCTGAAGCTCCAAAAAGTTCGGCGCGTTAAAGGAATTTTCCCAGAAGCAATGCCAAAAAAATTTTCATCTTGTGAAACCCGTCAATATTTGTTTTCCCTCGTCAAATATTTCCATCCATTCCACCTCCGTGAAAAATTACCAATATTTTCATTCTCTGAAGCTCCTGAAAAAAAGTTCGGCGCGCCAAAGGATTTTTCCCAATAGCAATGTCAAAAAAATTTTCATCTTATGGAACTTCCCGTAAATAGTTGTTTTACCCTCGTCAAATATTTCCATCCATCCCACCTCAGTGGAAAACCACAAACATTTTCATTCTCTGAAGCTCCTGAAAAAATCGACTCGTCAGGCGATCGCTCTTTCCATCCAGTGGAAAACCACAAACATTTTCATTCTCTGAAGCTCCTGAAAAAAAGTTCGGCGCGCCAAAGGATTTTTCCCAATAGCAATGTCAAAAAAATTTTCATCTTGTGAAACCCGTAAATAGTTGTTTTACCCTCGTCAAATATTTCCATCCATCCCTCCTCCGTGAAAAATCACCAACATTTTCATTCTCTAAAGCTCCTGAAAAATTCGGCGCGTCAAAGGATTTTCGGTTGCAGCCTCAGAATTTTTGTGATATCATAAAATTTAGCTGGGGTCGTTCGCATATACGCATGATTTTTTATTCAACCCAATTTCCTTGTCAGAAGGACAATCAAGTATTCAATAATTTTTCCTATCAAATTGCTGATATTTTCAAGATGAATGTTAGGAAGCGATAGAACGACCTTCCGCGAGAGCGATCGCTCAATCCATTTTTTTTCATCATTAAATTTTTCCATCTAACCTCGTCTATGGAAAACCACAAACACTATCATTCTGTGAAGCTACCAAAAAAAATCCGCGCGTCAAAGGATTTAGGGTTGCATCCTTGCATTTTTTCTGATATGCTCATATTGAGATGTGCTTATTCGTATATGTACATGACTTTTTATTCAATCAAATTTCCTGATCAGAAGGACAATTAAATCTTCAATAATTTTTCCTAGAGCAATAACAGAAATACTTTCATCTTGTGAAGCACTCCTAAATCCTGGCTTTTTCCTGATTAAATTTTCCATCCATCCTCTTTTCAGTTATCAGTTATCCGCCTTCAACTCAAATTACTGATATTTTCAAGATAAATGTTAGGAAGCGATAGAACGACCTTCCGCTTCGTGATCGCTCTTTACCATCCAGTGGAAAATCACCAATATTTTCATTCTCTGAAGCTCCTGAAAAAAAATCGCGCTGCCAAGGATTTTTGGTTGCAGACTCACAATTTTTCTGATATTATAAAGTTTTAATGGCATTATTCGTATTTAAGCATGATTTTTTATTCAACTAAAAATATTATAGCTGGTCAGCGATCGCCTCTTCAGTTATTAGCTTTCTACTTAAAATAACAATCCTTAAAAGATAAAATATTAGACAGTAATAGAACTCCATTCCGCTTCGCGATCGCTATTTCTATTTTTCGGAAGTCTTTTCCCTTGGATCTATTCCATATTTAGCAGCCAAAGCAAGTCCAACTGGCATCAAAACTGCCACCGCAGCAGCATTACTCATTCCCTCTGTCAAAAAAAGTAATAATCAAAACCATTGCCACAAAACAAACAATACCAGAATTAATCCACGATCCCAATAAAGTTTCTGCCAATGCTTGTGCTGCTCCCGTATCTCTTAAAAC
>NZ_LGSU01000582.1 GCF_002260545.1 Hydrocoleum sp. CS-953
ACATTTACACACTAAGTCTAAAATATTATTTGTGATTTTTTATACTTCTTAATCTAAAAACTAACTCATGGCCAAACAATTAAATTTACTTTCCGGACAAGTTATTACTACAGCACTCCATATCGAAATGCAACAATCATATCTTGAATATGCCATGAGTGTGATTGTTGGCCGCGCTCTGCCAGATGTTAGGGATGGACAAAAACCAGTTCATCGCCGAATATTATACGCTATGCACGAACTTGGTCTCACTCCAGATAGACCATTTCGGAAATGCGCCAGGGTAGTTGGAGACGTTCTGGGAAAATATCATCCCCACGGTGACCAAGCTGTTTATGATGCTATGGTGCGGATGATTCAAAATTTTTCCACCCGTTATCCATTACTTGATGGCCACGGCAACTTTGGCTCTATTGATAATGACCCCGCTGCTGCCATGCGTTACACAGAAAGTCGTTTGGCATCTATTGGTAATGAAGGTTTATTGACCCAAATTGGTGAAGCTACAGTTGACTTTACCAACAACTTTGATGGGTCTCAGCAAGAACCTAAAGTATTACCTGCACAACTACCATTTTTATTACTAAATGGTTCTTCTGGGATTGCCGTAGGGATGGCAACTAATGTTCCACCACATAATTTAGGAGAAGTAGTAGATGGCCTCATTGCCTTAATTGACAATCCGAATGTTTCCGATCAAAAGTTATTTCAATTAATTCCTGGGCCAGACTTTCCCACTGGAGGAGAAATTGTGGGCACAGATGGAATTGTTGATGCTTATACTAAGGGTCGAGGTAGCATCCCTATCAGGGGTGTAGCTACTATAGAGCAAGTTCCCACAGCTCGTGGACGACGCACAAAAACAGCTATTGTGGTGACAGAGTTGCCTTTCCAAGTTAATAAAGCAGGTTGGATCGAAAAAACAGCAGACTTAGTTAATGCTGGCAAGATAGAAGGTATTGCCGATCTGCGGGATGAGAGCGATCGCTCTGGTATTAGAGTTGTCATCGAACTAAAACGTGAAGTTGACCCTAGTGTTGTACTGCATCATCTCTACCAACATACTGACTTACTTTCTAAGTTTGGTGCAATTATGCTAGCTTTGGTTGATGGGCAACCACGGCAATTATCTTTGCGAGAACTTTTACAAGAATTTCTGAATTTTAGGGAAGAGACTCTCACCCGTCGCTACACCCATGAGTTAGAAATAGCTCAAGCTAGATGTCACATTGTGGAAGGTTTGCTCACTGCTTTAACAGAATTGGATACAGTAATTGATATTCTCAGAAATGCACCTGATGGCACCACTGCTAAAGTTAGCTTTCAAGAAAATTTGGGTTTAAGTGAAAATCAAGCTGATGCTATTTTAGCAATGCCAATGCGGAGACTAACTGGTTTGGAGAAACAAAAATTAGAGGAAGAATATGAGGAACTAATACAGAAAATACAAGAGTTAGAAAATTTGTTGAGCGATCGCCATCAACTACTCAAAGCGCTTAAAAAAGAATTGCGAACCCTAAAACGGAAATATAACGACCCTAGACGTACTCGAATTATTGACCGAGCAGAATCTAAAAGTACAGATAATGTTGCATCTATTTCTAAACAGAAAAGTAATCAAGAAACTGCTAATAAAGAAACAGATAGACCAACCAAAGGTAGAAGTAGAAAATCAAAAAGTACAACAGTTGAATCACAAATTTTGACTTTAGAAGCTACACCGCCACCAACAGAAAAAGTTGTTATAGAATTTACCCACAGAGGATATATCAGACGAGTTCCTGCTAAAGGATTTGAGAAACATCAAATTAATAAAAAATCTGATATTACTATTAACAATAGTGAGGATTTTACTACTAATATAATTGAGGCAACTACTGACAAAACTTTAGTATTATTAACTCGTACTGGTAAAGCATATCCTCTGAAAGTAAATGATATTCCTTCTGCTTCTAACCGTTCAACAACACGAAATGAAAATAAAGGTGTACCTTTAGTAACTTTATTACCACCATCAGCAACAANTACTGACAAAACTTTAGTATTATTAACTCGTACTGGTAAAGCATATCCTCTGAAAGTAAATGATATTCCTTCTGCTTCTAACCGTTCAACAACACGAAATGAAAATAAAGGTGTACCTTTAGTAACTTTATTACCACCATCAGCAACAAAAGAAATTACGGATTCTCGTAGAGACATTATTGTGGCTCAATTTGTTTTAAATGAAGCAGAGGAAAATAAAGACTTAATCATGTTGACTCAAAATGGCAAGATTAAACGTTTATCTTTGTCTGATTTGAGTGAGTTAACAAATCGTGGTGTAACAGTAATTAAACTTAAAGAAGATGATGAATTACGTTATGCTAATCTGGGTAAAATTGGAGAACAAGTAGTTTTAGCAACTTCTGGTGGGCGATTATTAAGATTAGAAATAGATGATGAACAATTACCATTAATGGGGCGTACCGCTCAAGGTTCTCAAGCAACTAGATTAAGGAAACAAGAAGAGTTAGTTGGTTGTGTGACTTTGGATGGAGAAAGTAATTTATTGTTACTTTCTGAACAGAGTTATGGTAAGCAAATTCCTGTTGCTAATTTGCGAGTAGCTAATCGTGGTGGTATTGGTCAAAATGCCTTTCAATTTACCAAACAAACTGATATTTTGGCAGGGATAGTTATTAGTAATTCAGAGGTTTTGGTTCAGATGTTGACAACTGATGGTAGAGTCTTTGGAATGATTGCTGGTGCGGTAAAAGTTTATGGGCTGGACGATAAAGGCGATCGCTTGCTGAAGTTGAGTGCCAAGGAAAGAATTATTAAGGTGATTAGTTATTAATCAGTTATCAGTTATCAGTTATAAGTTAATTGAATACTTTCAACTAATATCAAATCCCCTTGCTTTGCAGCAAAATAAGATTCTACCGTTAGTCATTGTCAAAACACAAGAAAAGTAGGGGTTTGGAGACCAAACCCCTACAGAGCGTGAATTGTAACGATGCTACCGGATTTGATATCAAACATCACAGTTAGTTCTGCACAACTAATACTGAACATTTAGCACGGTGAATTACATAACTGCTCACGCTACCGATCATCAGTTCACTAAAAACAGAATGTCCTCTGCGTCCCATAATAATTAGTTCTGCATCCCACTCCTCGGCAACTTTGCATATTTGCTTGCCAGGTACACCTTCTGCTTGGACAAATTCTGTGCTTATTCCTTCTTTTATAGCTTCGTTAGCCCGTGACTGCAAAAATTCTAGACATTTTTGTTCAAAATCTTTCCATTTTTGTTGATATTTTGCAATCAATTCTTTATTATACTCCCTAGAAACTACTCCAAAACTAATTGGACTATCTTCTTCTTCTGGTGATAAGACGTGCAATAGTTTTAGCTCGGAATTGTTGAGTTTTGCTAAGTTAATAGCAGTGGCAAAAACCTCATCGCCTACTTTCGATGTGTCCATTGCTGCTAGAATTTTTTGATACATAATCTAGTAAAAAGTTAATTATTTTGACTGATACTAATTATTCTATCCCAATGATCAAAAAAAAAGCTATATTTTAGGACTTATTTAAGTATAAATATTACTCTTATCTACTCTAAATTAAATTTCCTACAAGAGGAGTCAGGAGAAAAGAATCTATTAGGAGAAAGAAGTGTTTTTATCACTAATTATCCGGATATGGTATAGCAATCCGCGCATTAAGTTGCGGGGAATCA
>NZ_LGSU01000583.1 GCF_002260545.1 Hydrocoleum sp. CS-953
TTCATTAATTGATAATTGATAATTGATAATTGATAATTACCTCTCCCTTTTAGGGAGAGGATTGACACTTAACAGGAAAAGATTTATTTCTCTTGGTCGATTGGATATGGCTCACTTCGGAGCGGCTCTGCAAGAGCGGGTTTCCTCGCCATCCCATCCTCAGGTCATGCTCCGCAAACGACCGCTTTTTTCCCTTGAAAGGGGAGGCTTCAAGGCGTGAATGATCTAATTATTTAATTGTTTAATTATTAATTATTTCGGTAAACCTTTGTAGCATAGGCATCTTGCCTCTAAGATAGCAATTAGTTGTGATTTGTGAGAATTTGTAATATTTGATTGTAGGGGTTTGGTCTCCAAACCCCTACTACTCCAAACCCCTACAGTTTTTTTCTCNTGTTTAATTATTAATTATTTCGGTAAACCTTTGTAGCATAGGCATCTTGCCTCTAAGATAGCAATTAGTTGTGATTTGTGAGAATTTGTAATATTTGATTGTAGGGATTTGGTCTCCAAACCCCTAAAGTTTTTTTTGACATCTCATTCCTGATTGCTATAGCTGTACCATTGTATTTTGGTTAGGACAATAAATTTGGAATGATTTTAATTTGATTAATTTCTTAACACTTTTTTATAGTGCTATACTTATTCATATCCTAATACTGAAAACTGAATGCTGATAGCTGACAGCTAGTTAAATTATCAACTAAAATTTTACTTTTATACCTTATAGGAGTTTCCTGATATGTCTGACTTTTCCTCCCTAGACCTAGATCGACCCATTGAAAAATCCTCTTTAACAGACACCCTCCGTCAACCAATATGGATAGCACTCTTTACCTCTGTGATTATCCATGCCATTTTAGGAATTAACTTACCAAAACTATCTCTATTCTCTGAGAAAGCCAAATTACCACCAACAGTAGGATTAGTTGAATTAACACAAGAACAACTTGAACGTCTTCCCCAACCAGAAGAACCAGAAATTACATTCTCTACAATACCAGAACCACCCAACTTTTCTCCTATTACACCACCAACTCCAGGTGAAGTACCATTTTTGTCCCAATCTCCATCTTCAGAATTGCCAACAATACCAGTAGACCCCTCAGACTACAATTTACCAAAATTACCACCCCTCGATTCTACCACTTCATCCTCTTCTACCCCCTCTTTTTCTGGTCCTTCTGTTTCTAGGTTGCCCAGAAATCCTTATCCAAGAGAATTTTCCTATCCATCCATACCAGGGCGATCGTCATTACCAACAACACCAATATATCCACCCCCACTACCTAATACAAATCGTCCACCTGTAGACATATTTCAAATTGAACCACCACAAGAGCCAAACCAAAGTCAAATAGATGAATATCAAATTAGGAAGAATTTGAATTTGACAGATAAAGTTTATGAATCAGGTTTATCTCGTCGTCCAACTCTAGAGATAGATCCTACAGATGAAACTTCTGTAGCTGAAAACTCTAGAGAATCATACTCAGCAAATTTAAAATTGCCTCCACAACGTTACCAAGATAAAGTTGAAAATAAAACTGCTATTGCTCCAACAGAAAATAACACCAATACTCAACCACAAAAAACACCTTTACCTCCAGACCCCACAAAAAAAAATCGATTGCCAGAAGCACCAATAGTTAGGCAATTACGGGAAGGAAAAACTATTCAAGATGTAGCAAATGAAGCCAAACAACAACAAAAGATAGTTATTGCTACGCCCTCACCAACCGAAACAAAAAAATCTCAACCGGAAACACCATCTGTTGCTCCTACACCTACAGCATCTTTAACACCAGAAAAACCAAAAGAATTTAAAGGTTCATTATTAGAAAAATTGCAACAACCACAAAAACAAAAGGTTACTGAAACTACCCCTACTCCAAAACCATCTCAAAAACCTGAAGAAAATTTAGCTGCTGCTACTTTGGAAGAAACAAAACCACCAACACCAGAGGTCAAAGTAACACCTTCTGTTGTTCCTACTCCCCAACCTTCCCCATCACTACAACCGCTACCAGAATTTAAGGGTTCACTGTTGCAAAAGCTACAACAACAAAAGCAGACAAATACTGTAGTTACTGAAGAGTCGCAGTCAAGAGAAATAGCTTTAGGTGCTGTTGGTGCTTATATGCAGTGGGCAATAGAATTAGAGGTAGGTGAAGAAAGTTTGACTCAACCCAAAGCTATTTCTGATGTTTATCCAGAAGCTGCTTGTGAGCAAAAGTTGGAAGGTAAAGCTACCGTGGGAGTATTAGTTAGTCCAGATGGTACTATTACTAAAGGACCCAAGTTGTTACTAGAAACTGGTTATCCAATGTTAGATGAAGTTGCTTTAGATGCAGTAAGTAAGCAATCTTTTGATAGTAGTGATGACTCTAAACTGTATCAGTATGAGTTTGATTTCGATAGTTCTAATTGTAGTAAGGAGTAGGAAGTAGTGTGGGCAGCATATTTTTGTTTGGTTTCCTGCGTTAACTCAACCTACTAGCTAGTAGGGATAGGTTGGGAAAGCAAAACCTCCAACACAAAGGGAGTAAAGCAAGGGAGATTCAGAATTCTAAATTCTAAATTCTAAATTCTAAATTCTAAATTCTAACTAACACGCACCTGATTTATTAAACACTACCCAAATAGTTTTCCAAATTAACTTTAGATCGTATGCAATAGACCATTTTTGCTGATACTCAATATCCATACGCACTATGTCTTCAAAATCTTTCACACGAGAACGACCATTTACCTGCCATTCTCCAGTAATACCAGGTTTTACATCTAGTCTGCGCCAATGATGAGCTTCATAACGTTCGACTTCATCAACAGTAGGAGGACGAGTTCCTACTAAACTCATTTCTCCCTTGAGAACATTCCAGAATTGAGGTAGTTCGTCTAAGCTACTCTTACGGAGGAAATGACCTATAGGAGTTATTCTAGGGTCGTTCTCATTTTTAAATATGTTACCCTTCGCCTCATTTTTAACTAGGTGCTTTAGTTTTTCTGCATTAACCACCATTGAACGAAACTTCCTGATCTGGAAAGTTTTGCCTTTGAAACCACAACGCACTTGAGTGAAAAATAGGGGACCGGGAGTATTAATTTGCATTAAGATCCAAACAGGAATTGCAACTACTCCTGCGATCCCTAACCCAACTAAAGCTCCTAAAATGTCAATTAAGCGCTTGGTTTTGCTAGTTACAGATGGATGAACTACTTGTTTAGATAGGTTAACTGAGTATTTTTCTTCTAGAACTGCTAGAGAGTTAATATTTGAAAATACTGATAAGTCAGATGTATTTGTCATTGTTTACACCCTGGTATAATATTTGACTGATGATTAAAGGCTTTAATATGATGAGGTGACAACTAGACTTATAGTTAAGAAAGGGAATGGGTTACACGCGGAAACGGAAAAAAAATTGCGACTATAGCGCTAGGCGCAAGTCAAAAGTTAAAAGTAATCTCTGAGTGAGTTTTTGGTGCTTCCATACTCCGCAAACGCGATTTAAGAATGTCCGCATCCTAAATGCCTAGTGGTATAAGAATCTTTTACTAAATAAGGATTTTTACTGATTTTAAGGTTAAATATTGAGGATTATTTACCCAAGTTTAACTTTACTCTCTGCGTATTTTCCTCATCATCTAAGACCGCTTCACCTAACCCCTGTCTACTTTTTTAGCTTATTGTCACTTTGTGAGTGATTTTATACATATTAGAGTT
>NZ_LGSU01000584.1 GCF_002260545.1 Hydrocoleum sp. CS-953
TTACTAAGAAAGGACTTAAGAGTAGTTGAGAGTTATCCTGAACTTACCCAATATATTTTGCTTCATTTTTCCCATTTGAAATTTCAAATTTTGACGATTTAACTTCAAAAAACGTGAAGAAAATATAATTTTTTTTCTGTAGTCATAATCATCAGCAGTCATAATCATCAGCAAAAATTTTAATTAGATAATTGACAATCAAAATTTTCCTATGAATTATACTACTACTTAACAGGATTAATTTGATGAAGTCGTTGTCAAAGCCATAAATGACTAGACTCCAGTATTTCAATTTGTTTGGGTGTCAGAGTGAGACTCAGGAGAGCTACCTACAAGATTTTTTAGGTATTTTCCTGGTTACTTGATAAATACTTTCTTTCTTGGGAGGAGAAATAAGTAATTATCAGTGTATCTATCTAAGATAACATACTAACAAACTTATAGTTAACAATAAATTATAGTATCAGAAATAGCAGATATTAATCTCTACTGGTGCTGAAATTATATGCAATATTTTTCAAAAAAATAGAAGATATTGATTGAAAATCGTCAAACTTATGGAAAAGGTAAATGAGAGAACTTGAAATTTACTTTCTGCTAAACTGTTGTAATTAGTCGATAATATCCAAATATCTCAATATTTTTATCATGGCGACATTTTTATTAGAAATTGGTACAGAAGAATTACCTGCAACTTTTGTCTCTGAAGCCATACAACAGTGGCAAGAACTTATCCCCACAACCCTCACAGAAGCATACTTGACAAATGATGTAGTTAAGGTATATGCCACACCTAGACGTTTAGCAGTGGTTATTGAGGGTTTAGCACTTAAACAACCAGACCGAGAAGAAGAAATTAAAGGACCTCCGGCAAAGGCAGCTTTTAAAGATGGTAAACCTACTAAAGCAGCAGAAGGTTTTGCTAAAAAACAAGGAGTAGAACTTAAGGACTTAGAAATACGCCCTACGGAAAAAGGGGATTTTGTTTTCGTGAATAAAAAAATTCAAGGTAAACAAACAACAGAAATTCTGAGTGAATTAATACCAGAATGGATTGATAAATTAGAAGGTAAAAGATTTATGCGTTGGGCAGATGGAGATATTAAATTTCCCCGCCCTATTAGATGGTTAGTAGCATTATTAGATGATGAAATATTGCCGATAAATTTAGAGAATGGTTCGGAGAAAATTACAAGCGATCGCCTCTCTTACGGTCATAGAGTTTTATCTCCTCAAATAATAGAAATTTCTCAAGCTAAAGATTATGTGGAAGAGTTGAGAAAAGCCTACATTGAAGTAGATGATCGACAACGAAAAAATCAAATTGAACAACAAATACAAGCAGCAGCAAAAAAAGTTAACGGAAAAGCAGAAATTCCCGCAGAATTATTAGCAGAAGTCACAAATTTGGTGGAATTGCCAACAGCAGTAGTTGGAAAATTTGATGAAGAATTTTTAATTTTACCTGCGGAAGTAACAAAAACAGTAATGGTGAAACATCAGCGTTACTTCCCTGTTTTAAAATCAACAAAAAATTCCCAGTCAGAAACTGACTTATTACCATATTTTATTACCATTTCTAATGGCGACCCCGAAAAATCAGAGATTATTGCTACAGGAAACGAAAGAGTAATTAAAGCGAGATTAGCAGACGGACAATTTTTCTATAAAGCAGATTTAGCAAAACCATTAGAAAATTATTTGCCTGAATTAGAGGCAGTTACATTCCAAGCAAAATTAGGCTCAATGGGAGAAAAAGTAAAACGCATTGTTAATATAGCTAAGTTAATTGCTGAACAGTTAGAAGTTAGTAAAGAAGAATCCAAAAATATAGAAAGAGCAGCTCTTCTTTGTAAAGCTGACTTAGTAACTCAAATGGTTTATGAATTTCCAGAACTACAAGGAGTAATGGGAGAAAAATATGCCCGTGCTGGTGGAGAAACTGAAGCAGTAGCAACTGCAATTTTTGAACATTATTTACCTAGAGGTGCAGGAGATATTTTACCGGAAACTATTAGCGGTCAAATTGTAAGTTTGGCAGATAAACTTGATACTTTGGTAAGTATTTTTGGATTAGGAATGTTACCAAAAGGTTCTGGCGACCCCTTTGCTTTACGTCGGGCAGCAAATGCAGTGGTTAATATTACTTGGTCAGCTAATTTGCCATTAAATTTACATCAGTTATTAGAACAGACTGCTGCGAATTTTATCAAAATTTATTCTGAAGCAAATTCAGAATTATTAGCACAGTTATATGATTTTTTCTTGCAACGAATTAGAACTATTTTGCAAGAGGAAAAAAATATTGATTATGATTTGGTAAATGCGGTTTTGGGAGATAATGATTCTGAATATCAGGAAAGGGGATTAAAAGATTTATTAGATGTGCGTAATAGGGCAGTTTTCTTACAAAATATTCGGCAAAATGGTATGCTTGAGAAAATCTATGAAACTGTCAACCGTTCAACTCGTTTAGCTGCTCAAGGTGAGTTGGATCAAATTCAACTTGCACCTGTAGAAGTTGTAGATTCAAAACTGTTTAAAAGTGAATCGGAATTAGCTTTTTATGATGCTTTAGTTGAGTTAGTTCCTCAAACAGAAATATCTCAAAAAACCAGAAATTATCAACAGTTAGTAGATGCTTTGGCAAAAATAGCTCCCACAGTAAGTAACTTCTTTGATGGACCTGAAAGTGTATTGGTAATGGACCCCGATCCGAAAATCAAACAAAATCGCTTGAATTTATTGGGTATACTCCGCAATAATGCCAGGGTATTGGCAGACTTTGGCGAAATAGTGAAAAGTTAAGTTATAGCAGTTAAATAATTAATAATTACCTCTTCTGTAATAGAGAGATTGACTCAAAGAAATTTTTTTTCTTCTCTTGGTCGATTGGATATGGCGTTAACGGAGTGGCTCTGAAAGAGCGGGGAACCCGCTCCTACGGACCCGCTTCGCTAACGCCATCTCATCCTGACGGACTGCTCCGCAAACGACCGCTTTTTTATCCATGAATGAAGAGGCTTTATACGTTAATTTTTCGGTAATAGGAAACAGTAGGACAAACATTTCCTTGTCTAAGATTGATAGTCAGTCTATAGTCTTAAACCAACTATTTCTTTGTTAAGTATTGGAGGTTAGAGAAAAATACAAAAATAGAAATGTAGTTGTGGTAGTTGTGACGCTAAAGTATGAAGAGATTATTAGCAAAATGAATATAAAAAAGGTGATAGGTAACAGCTTAACTAGAAGATGGTAAGAACAGGTAATACCAGTTTCAAAAAATACTGCTAAATTAACTTTTTTTATAGTTAGGGAAGACCTAGATTTTGCCATATCAGGAAAATCAAATACGGTTTGCTGAAGAAAGTCTTTTTGTTGAGGTAGGAAGTAGTTAAGAGTCAGGATAAATAGGAGTGATAAAGAAGTTGTCCAGAGAATACCAACAGTTATTTTTCTGCTATATTTACCCCAAAATGCTCACTTTTTCCCCTCTATTAACTGAAAAGCTGATACTTTTTCATCGCTCAAAATTGCTCAAGCCTTTATCTGTCAATCCTTTGATATTGAATCAGCCAGCCCTGAATAAAGAGCAAGGGTTTTCCCTATTTCCTACTATCTACGGACGTTGTATACAACTACTACCGGGACTTTAGCAAATTTCAAGCCCAAACAAATCCCAAACTCTCTTTATGAGCGGTAAATACGTCAATGTTTTCATCTAACCAG
>NZ_LGSU01000585.1 GCF_002260545.1 Hydrocoleum sp. CS-953
AAACAGAAATAATTTGTAACAAATTATTCGATCTTGCTGCTCAGGAATTTGAAGAAGCAAGTTTTGAGATTAAAAATACCAGTCAAAAAATGACTTTCTTATTGGTATTAGCTGTCTTAGCAACTCTGGGATTAGCATTAGTAATTACTAATTTGTTTAAATTTGCTTTACAGCAGTTAGAAATAGAACAAGAAAAGTCAGAAAAGCTATTACTTAATGTTTTACCAAAGTCAATCGCAAAACGTTTAAAAGATAGAACAGAAATTATTGCCGATCATTTTGAAAAAGTTACAGTATTATTTGCTGATATTGCTGGTTTTACAAAGCTCTCTACAACTGTTTCTCCAACAATATTAGTTAAGTTATTAAATGAAATATTTTCTGAGTTTGATAAGTTAGCTGGACTTCATGGATTGGAAAAAATTAAGACTATTGGAGATGCTTATATGGTAGTAGGTGGGTTGCCAGAACCAAATATAAATCATGCACCAGCGATCGCTAATATGGCTTTAGATATGCAGGATGTTATTGAACGTTTTAATCAAAAAAATAATAGTTATTTAAACATGAGAATAGGCTTAAATACAGGTCCGGTTGTCGCTGGAGTTATTGGCACTTCAAAGTTTATTTATGATTTGTGGGGAGATACTGTTAATATTGCGAGTCGCATGGAGTCTCATGGAATTATAGGTGAAATTCAGGTAACGGAAGATACTTATTTGTTATTGAAAGATCGATATTTATTGGAAAAGCGAGGTATTATTTCTGTCAAAGGTAAGGGTGAAATGTCTACTTATTTACTCAAAAGCAAAAAGATTAATAATGAGAGTTTAGCTAAAGAAAATGAGAAAATTATGGTATAAATTTTTTATACCAATTTTATACCAAATTGATAAATAGCTGCACGCTTTGTCAAATCAGCTTTTTAGTCTTTTCTGCACCTCCAGGATAACTATATATGCAATAGCAGGGAAAATTTACTACTCATCCACATCTGGCAGGGTGCTTCAGGAAATGAATCTAACTCTTGCTCTATACGCAATAGAAGAGAAAATTTACTACTCATCCACATCTGTCCGGGTGCTTCAGGAAATGAATTAACTCTTGCTCTATACGCAATAGAAGAGAAAATTTACTACCCATCCACATCTGTCTGGGTGCTTCAGGAAATGAATTAACTATTGCTCTATACGCAATAGAAGAGAAAATTTACTACCCATCCACATCTGTCCGGGTGCTTCAGGAAATTCATTCTCCTTTTAGCAGTGTTGAACCTAATGTCATTCACACTACACGATCATTATTTAGTAAGACAGTATTTAGAAATTGGTGCAAAGTGCAAAATTATTTCGGTTTATAGAGAGTTAGTTGCTCATACAATATCTGCTTTTTTTCAAACCAAAACTTTCTCAAATAAACACTTATTTTTCCCTAATCAAATCTTTCCATACCTCCTCAGTGGAAAATCACCAACATTTTCATTTTCTCAAGCTCCTGAAAAAAAAATCGCGGGTCAAAGAAATTTCGGCTCCATCCCCACAATTTTTGTGATATTATAAAACTTAAATGGTATAACTCGTCCATACACATGACTTTTTGTTCAACAAAAGTTCATTGCTAGGAGAAAATCAAAGATTCAGGAATTTTTCCCAGGAGCAATAGCAGAATATTTTCATTTTGGTAAGCACCCATAAACACTTATTTTTCCCTAATCAAATCTTTCCATCCCTCCTCAGTGGAAAATCACCAACATTTTCATTTTCTCAAGCTCCTGAAAAAANAAAAAACGCGGGTCAAAGAAATTTGGGCTCCATCCCCACAATTTTTGTGATATTATAAAACTTAAATGGTATAACTCGTCCATACACATGACTTTTAATTCAACAAAAGAGAGTAAGGTTTCTCAGCAATCAAGTCAGATAGACCTTTAACAGGGAAGATGCCTTTGCTACAAATACATTACTTATTAATTAATTAAAAGCTGAACTACTTTATTTAACTCCACAGAATGAGAAGCCTTAAAAAGAACCCGATCGCCTGGTTGTAAAAACTCTTGTAAATGTCTAACTAATTTCTGGTGAGCATCATCAGAACTAATATCTTCTACCTCTATAAATTGCAAACCAGCAGCACCAGTCGCCATTGCTTCTGCCTCCTCAAAATCAGCCAAAATAAATAAACCATCAAGATTCAAATTTCTCACAACATTACCAACTTGTTGATGGAATAAAACAGATTTATCTCCCAATTCTTTCATAGTACCCAACACAGCAATATGGCGTTTACCCGGAGTTTCAGCTAACAAATTCAGAGCAGCAATCATCGACTCTAAACCAGCATTATAACTTTCATCTAAAATCACAATATCATTCTCTAAATCATATCTTTTTGCCCTACCTTCTGGTAATTTAACTGACAAATTATTAGTCAAAGGTGCAAATAAAGTTTTTGGCAAAATATTTTTTCCATGAAGCACTTTCAACACAGCCAAAGCTGCCAAATAATTAGAAGCATTATGACTACCAGGCAAAGGTAAAAGTAAATCCACACCCTCAACATTTATAGTTTGAGAATCAATTAAATTTCCTTGTAAATTTCCCCCTTCCAAACCATAAGTAAAAGTTTTTCCAGACCAAACCTTAGCCGCAGTTTCTATTAACCTTTTATTATCAAAATTCAGAATAGCAATACTACTATCAGACATTTCTCTGAGTAATTCACACTTAGCCTCAGCGATCGCTTCAACAGACCCCAAACGACCAATATGAGCAGTACCAACATTAGTAATTAAGCCAATTGTCGGATTGGCAATATGTGTTAATTCTGCTATTTCCCCAGGTCCTCGCATAGCCATTTCTATCACAGCATAATTATCATCAGCAGAAAGTCGTAGTAGAGTTTTAGGTACACCTATTTCATTATTATAATTAGCTTCAGTTTTCAGCACTTGACCCTGAGTCCCCAAAACTTCAGCGATTAATTCCTTAGTAGTTGTTTTACCAACTGAACCAGTGACTGAAATCACAGGAATATCAAATCTATCTCGCCACCAACGAGCAATTTTTTGGTAAGCTTTTAAAGAATTTTCTACCTGTAATATGGGTACGTTATTTGACAGTTGTTCAACCTCATTATTTAAGGTATATTCTTGTTCAACAATCACACAAGAAGCACCTTTTTCAATTGCCTCTTTTACAAAGTTATGGCCATCAAAATTTTCCCCTCGTAATGCCAAAAATCCTTCACCAGATTGTAAGTTACGAGTATCAGTATTTATGCCTGTAATTAATGTTTTTTCTGGAATCTGAAAATCTCTAAGTGTTGTAGCAGTCAAGATTTCAGTTAGTTGGAATAAAGTAATGCGACAAACCATAGCTATTGGCAGTCCTCCTGAAAGATGTGTAATAATTATATAAGAGTATTTGTTATTGTTAAGCTCAATTTATTTTCTGGGATATAACTGAGTAACCAAAACAAAATCAAAAGTTTAAATAATTCTCAAAAGTTATAGAGAATATTTGTTTGTAGATTGGTAAATAAAGTAATCCTAAATTGGTTGTGACAATTTTTATAATAGTTAATTTGAGTTGAAAACCTTTAAAATTCTGACTCCTGACTCCTGACTCCTGACTCCTAAGTGCCACCAAAATATTACAACTTAAATAGGATTGCTATATTGTCATAATTTTGAACTCAAATGAGGCAAAAATATCAGATTGTATTACTCTAATAT
>NZ_LGSU01000586.1 GCF_002260545.1 Hydrocoleum sp. CS-953
CCTAGTTCTCGCATCCCAGTACCTCCATCAAATATCAAACGCTTACCAGCTATTTGCATTTCTATGCAGGAAGTATTTCCACCATATCTAACAGTATCTTTTCCTGGAGTCGGAACACTACCTCGTACTCCCCAGAACTTAACTACAAAGTCCTCTAGATTTTCAGATAAGTTAGGAGAATTAATATGATCTTGGGTTACCACTACAGAAGAAAGTTTAGTTTCCATATAAATTTTCTTACCGAAAAATCAAGGTATAAAGCCTCTCCTTTTAAGGAGAAAAAACGGTCGTTAACGGAGCATGACCTAGGATGGGATGGTGTTTCGGCGCTTGAGCCGACATGGAAAGCGTTAGCGTTAGCGCAGCTCCTCTGCAAGAGGCAGTTCCTCTGCAAGAGGCAGCTCCTCTGCAAGAGCGGGAAACCTAGCCATATCCAATCGACTAAGAGAAAAGAAATAATATTTTCTTAATTCAATTCCCTTACGGTTTTAACCAGAGGTAATTATCAATTATCAATTATCAATTATCAATTATCAATTATCAATTATCAATTATCAATTATCAATTATCAATTATCAATTATCAATTATCCATTATCCATTATCCATTATCCATTATCCATTATCCATTATCAATTATCCATTATCAATTATCAATTATCAATTATCCATTATCCATTATCAATTATCAATTATCAATTATCCATTATCCATTATCCATTATCCATTAATGAATTTAAACTCTTACATTGTCCATAATGACGTAATAAGTGGTCACATAAAACTATAGCCACCATTGCTTCTACCATAGGCACAGCTCTAGGTAAAACACAAGGGTCATGCCTTCCCTTAGCTGCTAATAATGTCTCCTCACCTTCACGACTAACAGTTCGCTGCTCTTTCCTAATTGTTGCAGTAGGTTTAAATGCAGCCCTTAATACAATATTTTCTCCATTAGAGATGCCACCCTGTATTCCACCAGAACGGTTAGTCAAAGTACGAATCTCACCTTGTTCATCTGTATAAAATTCATCATTATGCTCGCTACCTGTCAGAGTAGTACCTGCAAANGTCTCCTCACCTTCACGACTAACAGTTCGCTGCTCTTTCCTAATTGTTGCAGTAGGTTTAAATGCAGCCCTTAATACAATATTTTCTCCATTAGAGATGCCACCCTGTATTCCACCAGAACGGTTAGTCAAAGTACGAATCTCACCTTGTTCATCTGTATAAAATTCATCATTATGCTCGCTACCTGTCAGAGTAGTACCTGCAAAACCAGAACCAATTTCAAATCCTTTGCTCGCTGGCAAAGACATTACACCCTTCGCTAAATCTGCCTCTAGTTTATCAAATACAGGAGAACCCAAACCTTTCGGCAAATTCCGGACTATACATTCTACCACACCTCCCACAGAATCTCCCTCGTCCCGTATTTGTTCGACTAATTCAATCATTCTTTCGGCACATTCAGTATCTGGACAACGCACAATATTACTTTCTACCTGTTCTATAGTTACTGTTGTTGAATCAACAATAGCCTCTAAATTTTTGATGCGCTTCACATACCCCACAATTTCCACACCAGAATATTGTTGCAGAATTTTTTTAGCGATCGCCCCTGCAGCTACTCGTCCAATTGTCTCCCTAGCCGAAGAGCGCCCTCCACCTTGCCAATTTCTGATACCATATTTAGCGTCATAAGTTGCATCAGCATGAGATGGACGATATTTAATAGCCATCTCCTGATAATCTTGGGGACGAGTATCCTTATTTTTAACCAAAATCATAATTGGTGTGCCCAAGGTTTGACCTTCAAATACCCCAGACAGTATTTCACAAGTATCAGTTTCTTTACGGGGTGTAGTAATTTTGCTTTGCCCTGGACGTCTACGGTCTAACTCATATTGAATTTCTTTAACATCTATTTCTAGCTTTGGTGGGCAACCATCAATTACAACTCCTACTCCTCCTCCGTGGGATTCACCGAAGGTTGTTACTCGAAATAAATGTCCAAATATGTTGCCCATTAAACTATACAAATAAATATCAGGATTTAAAAAATTATATTATCAATTAGGGAGTAGGGAGTAGTTAGGAAGAACAGGGAATTATATGAGAAGGTAGTTGAAAGAGTTATCCGATAGAATTTTTCTAACAAATTTTAACAATGGACAGTAATCTAATTACTGAGTGGGTATCTCCCAAAGTGGTAGAAAAATTTTCTACCACGCTCTTAATCAAAATTCCACGCGCTCCATTCAAGTCGCGGTCAAGAAGAAAGCCATCACTGCCTGTCACAACTTTTTTGCCACCTAACTCAAATTGTGCAAAACTTCACCAGTCCAACTAACAGTTTTGCCCTTTGTATGCTTCTGAAACATCTAAAACAACTTTGTTATACTCAATAGCTTTATGTTTCAAGAAAACTTCAAATCTGTAATGTGCCCATTTCAACATTTGGCTTTAATTTTTCTGCCTGAGCGATCGGCACTTTTTTCATTATAAAAATGCTCAACCCTTTATATGTAAAGGTTTTGAGATTTAATCAGCAGAGCAATATTTAAAAATAGGCTTTTCCATAATTTTGCTCCCTATCTCCCCATTCCCCCATCTCTCCACCCCTCCCATCTCTCCATCTCCCCATCTCCAAGAACGAGGTTTTAAATTAGTCCCATAAACTCCTAATCTTCATGATCTTCAAAAGGATCGGCCAACTCCTTTGATGGAGGTCCAAAAGCTGTATAAACAGAAAATCCAGTAATGGCCACAACCATTACAGCTATCGAAATACTAAGAACTGTTGCAGGTTCCATATAATTGATTAAAATTATGAGTGTTATACATATACAATATTACAAAACATTAAAATTTTCTGCTGAAAATAGTAAAAATCGAAAATTATGTCACAAAGAACTGGATTAGGAGACATCCTCAAACCCTTAAACTCTGAGTATGGTAAAGTATCTCCTGGTTGGGGAACTACACTATTAATGGCCGTTTTTATAGGCTTATTTTTTGTCTTCTTGTTGATTATTTTACAAATCTACAACTCTTCCTTGTTGTTAGAGAATGTTGATGTTGACTGGGCAAGTCTAACTAAATAAATTAAGTTTAGGTAGTAGGGCTAAGAAATTTAGTTAACTCGAATTTCTTCAGCCCTATATATTAGTTTGTAAGCATTCAGCGTTCAGCTCTCGGCTATCAGCTTTATTACCTTTAAGAGAGGAAAAAGCAATTTAGAGATTTCATAGAATTATTAAAGTATGGTTCATTAATGGATAATTGATAATTGATAATTGATAATTACCTCTCCCTAAAAGGGAGAGGATTGACAATTAATGGCCGTTTTTATAGGCTTATTTTTTGTCTTCTTGTTGATTATTTTACAAATCTACAACTCTTCCTTGTTGTTAGAGAATGTTGATGTTGACTGGGCAAGTCTAACTAAATAAATTAAGTTTAGGTAGTAGGGCTAAGAAATTTAGTTAACTCGAATTTCTTCAGCCCTATATATTAGTTTGTAAGCATTCAGCGTTCAGCTCTCGGCTATCAGCTTTATTACCTTTAAGAGAGGAAAAAGCAATTTAGAGATTTCATAGAATTATTAAAGTATGGTTCATTAATGGATAATTGATAATTGATAATTGATAATTACCTCTCCCTAAAAGGGAGAGGATTGACACAAAGGAGGAAAAAATTTATTTTTTTTACCCTTGAAAGGAGAGGCTAATAA
>NZ_LGSU01000587.1 GCF_002260545.1 Hydrocoleum sp. CS-953
CCCCATCCCCCCATTCCCCCATCTCCCTAAAAGGATACTCAATAAACCGTATTTAGTATCACTATCGCTGAAAGCTTGTTAAAAATCCCACATAACAGGGCGATCGTCTAAAGGATCGGTAACTATCCGCCCAATACCATCAATTTCTGCCAGCTCATCTTGAGATAATTTAACATCCGCAGCTTTAGCATTGGCCGTCGCTTGTTCTGCATTTCGCGCTCCAACAATAGCATTTGTCTGGGGTTGGGCAATTAACCAGGCGATCGCCAATTGAGCCATAGTGCATTGTTTAGCTTCGGCAATAGGGCGCAGTTTTTCTAAAGCTGTTTGCACTCGTTCGTAGTTTTCTTTAATATAAAATAATCTATTTTTAGCACGATGATCCCCTTCAGCAAATTTGTGGTCTGGTCCGAATTTACCTGTTAATAATCCTTGTGCTAAGGAAGAATAAGCAATAATAGAAATATTATTTTCAATACAGTAAGGCATTTCTGCTTTTTCTATTTTTCGCCAGAATAAAGAATAGGGTGGTTGCAGACTATCAATTTGACCATATTGAGCTGCTTCGGCCATTTGTTCGCTAGAAAAATTAGAAATACCAATTGCTCTAATTTTACCCTGTTCTTTCAGTTTATTTAGAGCATTCATTGTTTGTTCAATTGGTACAATTTCACTGTTAAATGCACCAGATGGCCAATGAATTTGATAGAGGTCTATATAATCAGTATTAAGATTTTTCAGAGAGCGATCGCAAGCTTCTATTACTTGGTCATATTTGAGATGATTAACAAAAACTTTAGTCGCTAAAACCACTTGTTCTCGAACATCTCCCAATGCTTGAGCCACAATTCTTTCTGAGTAACCATTTCCATAAACTNCTGTTAAATGCACCAGATGGCCAATGAATTTGATAGAGGTCTATATAATCAGTATTAAGATTTTTCAGAGAGCGATCGCAAGCTTCTATTACTTGGTCATATTTGAGATGATTAACAAAAACTTTAGTCGCTAAAACCACTTGTTCTCGAACATCTCCCAATGCTTGAGCCACAATTCTTTCTGAGTAACCATTTCCATAAACTTCAGCAGTATCAATTGTGGTAATACCTGCATCAAAAGCAGCTCTAATTCCTTTAATAACGTCAGAATCTTCAATACCTGCCCACATATTTTTTCCTGCTTGCCATGTCCCCATAATAATTGGGGTAATTTTAATTTCAGATGTGCCTAATGTTCGCTTCTCCATCATCGTCTCCTCATTATTTTGACTACAAATATAGATATAACACATCGTGCATAAAGTCAAGATAAATAATTCATTTTAAAATATTAATGNAATTCCTTTAATAACGTCAGAATCTTCAATACCTGCCCACATATTTTTTCCTGCTTGCCATGTCCCCATAATAATTGGGGTAATTTTAATTTCAGATGTGCCTAATGTTCGCTTCTCCATCATCGTCTCCTCATTATTTTGACTACAAATATAGATATAACACATCGTGCATAAAGTCAAGATAAATAATTCATTTTAAAATATTAATGATGTTCTTAATGTTATAGATATTATTTGGCTTTTCAGTATATTTTGTGATGAGTAATGACTTGAATTTAGCCTAATACGAAGCGTGATAAGTGTTTGTTATAAATGGTAGGGAGGTTGCATGCAACCTCCCTACGAAAGAAGGAAGAAGCAAGAAGGCTTTAGTTATCTAGGACAGAAGGGATAAATATTTTAAAAAAGGTAAAAACGCGATTAGATAACTATCTAAAATTATAGCAGTTTTCATGTTTTTTAGAGTACAGAGATTTGAGTTTAAAGAAAGAAGGAAGAAGGAAGAAGTAATGCAAGTCATGAAGTGAAAACCGCTATAATTGGAGTAGCTATTTTTCAGGATCTCTGACCGACAGCTACCCTTTTGCAGCATTCTTTTTTTTAATTGGTATAAGCTCAAGGCTTACCGAAAAATTGGGTTTAAAGCCTCGCCCATAAGCGGACGACTTTTTAGTTGTTTTTTTTGAATGCATAGCATATGTTATATTTTTGTTATTGGTCGCCGGGAAGCAGTCCAAGACAAAAAACGGACGCGGAGGCAAGCGTAAGACTTGCGTATAGAAGCCATTTGGTATCTTTCTAAAGATGTGGGTTTTTGGCTCAGGAGTCAGGAGTCAGGAGTCAGGAGTGAGAGAATATAGCAAAAAAGTCAAAAAATGCCCTCTTGTTTCACCATCTCCCCTACTCCTCTGCTCCCCCACTCCTCTACACTCAATCTATAATTTTAATAGATCCCTTCAGGGGTTCTATAGTGAAGGCAAGTCAGAAGTTAGAACTTCTAAGAGAAAAGTAAAAACCTTAAACCTAGAGTAGATATTTCTTTAGCTTTTACACAAATGATATCAACGGACATGATATCAAATATTTCTCTTGTATATGAACTTTCTAGTTTTATAATTTAAGCGATCGCTCCAGTGTCTTACCAGAGCGATCGCTATTTTTTATCGAAACTTTTCAGTCAGCTATTTCATTGATTCTGCTTTTTGGTAATATTCATCAGCTTTAGGAACGCGACCTTGCTGTGTCAAAACATCACCCATGAGAATATATAAACCACGTCCATCTGGGTTAAGTTTAATCGCCTTTTGATAATTATTAATAGCATTATCTAATAAACCCTTTTGTTGGTAAGCATAACCCAAATTTCGGAAAGCAGAGGCTAGATCGGGCTTTATCTCTACTGCTTTTTCAAAACTACCGATCGCCTCATCAAACAAAGCAACTTNGTGTCAAAACATCACCCATGAGAATATATAAACCACGTCCATCTGGGTTAAGTTTAATCGCCTTTTGATAATTATTAATAGCATTATCTAATAAACCCTTTTGTTGGTAAGCATAACCCAAATTTCGGAAAGCAGAGGCTAGATCGGGCTTTATCTCTACTGCTTTTTCAAAACTACCGATCGCCTCATCAAACAAAGCAACTTCCATTTGTGCCTGACCTAACTTGATATATACCATCTCTTTCAGGTCTGGCTTTACTTGCAAAGCTTTCTTGTAAGAAGCGATCGCTTGTACAAACCTTTTTTGTTTTTGCATAGCATCACCTAGCTTAATATGAACTGGAGCAGGTAGATCGGGCTTTAGCTCCACTGCTTTTTGATAAGCTACGATCGCCTCATTAGTCTGATTTATTTGCATTTCTGGAGAACCTAGTCTAGTCAAAATATCGCCTAACTCTCTGTACTCTCCTGCTTTGAGCTTAGTAGGTTCTAATTGTATTGCCTTCTGAAAATATCCTACAGCAGCATACAAATTATTTTGTTTTGCCGAAGCATTTGCTAATCGCAAATATGCTCCTACATTATTTGGGCGCAAAGAAATAATCTGATAACAACAGTTAACTACTTCTTGCCAATTTTCTTGCATAGTGTAGAGAGTAGTTAGCTGGTTTAAAGCCATTAAATTTTTAGGAGCTTGCTGTCTGGCGCTCTCAAATTCAGAGATTGCTTTCTCAACTAAACCTTGCTGTCTGAGTTCTTTACCCCGCTCTATACTTTCTGCTACTTTGTTAGTCTTTTTTACAGATGATTCCATGATTAAAGATTACTAAAATTACTCTATTTACTATAACATGATATTTCTGATTAGACATCTATCAATTAAGTAAATAATAAATAACTTCTGCGAATATTTTCAAAGATTTACGCCAAAGAATATTTAATTTCCGGATATATC
>NZ_LGSU01000588.1 GCF_002260545.1 Hydrocoleum sp. CS-953
ATGAAAATCCATTAATTGATGAAGTCACTAAAGAAAAACTATTAAAAAATATAGCTAGGCGAGTTGAAGCTAATATTTTAGAGGTATTAAAAGATAGAGGTTTACAAGAAAATATTCGTTTTAATCCTAAGCTTAAAACCAGTGGTTTATTAGATTTAAAGTAAGGATTAAGCTATTACATAATAGTAATCATAAATTATTTGTGAAAAAAAACGGTAGGGGTTTGGTCTCCAAACCAAAGGGAAAAAGGGATTGGGAAACCAAACCCCTACAATAAAATATTACAACCTATTTAGGATTTCTATCTAAGTTGCTTCAATCCTAATAGCATTCTTTATAGATATAGTGTTTCTCAAGTTACTGAGGTACAGTTATTTTTCTTATTTTCTCTTCCCTAGTTTCTCGAATTACTACTCCCTACTCCCTACTCCCTAATCCCTAAATTATGAAAATAGCTACTTGGAATGTCAATTCAATTCGCAGTCGTAAAGAACAAGTTATTGACTGGTTAAAAATAAATTCTGTTGACATTCTCTGTTTACAAGAAACTAAAGTTATTGACCAAGATTTTCCGCGATCGCCTTTTGAAGAATTAGGTTATCACACTTATATTTCTGGTCAGAAATCTTACAACGGTGTGGCAATTTTTAGTCGTTCCCCAATGCAAGATGTTAGTAGTGGTTTTGCTCCTATTTTAGGTGATGATAAAGTGGGAGATTTTGACATACAAAAACGGTTAATTACTGGGGTAATAAATGATGTATGTATCCTTAATCTTTATGTTCCTAATGGTGCTAGTGTTGGTAGTGAAAAATATGACTACAAACTTGATTGGTTAAAATTGTTGCAAGAATATGTACAAATAGTTCTTGACAAATCGCCAAATTTATGTATTTGTGGAGATTTTAATATTGTCCCAGAAGACCGAGATATTCACGACCCAGAAGGTTGTAAAAATTCTGTGGGATTATCTGATGCGGAACGTCAAGCTTTACAAGAAATTCTTAAGTTAGGATTGGTGGATGCTTTTCGCCAGTTTACCAGCGAAGGTGGACATTATAGTTGGTGGGATTATAGAGCAGCAGGTTTTCGCCGTAATCGTGGTTGGCGTATTGACCATCATTATCTTAGTTTACCCCTTTCTCAAAAAGCAACAAGTTGTATAATTGACAAGTCTCCAAGAGAGTTAACAAAACCTAGTGACCATGCACCAGTTGTTGTGGAATTTTAAAGGAAGGAAGAAGGCTTTAGTTATCTAGGAGATAAGTGAAGATTCAAGTAATAATCAAGTAATAATAAGGAAAAAGGAAGAAGTGAAGATTCAAGTAATAATTAGGTAATTATAGAAACTATTTGCTATGTTCAGTTAATATAACAATCCGCGCTTATGTTGTAATATTTTATCGTAGGGGTTTGGTCTCCAAACCCAAGGGAAAATGGGATTTGGAAAGCAAACCCTTACAGTTTTTTTAACGAATCATTTCTTCTGGCTATAGTAAATTTTTGATTCGGTAAATTTTTAGATTGAACTATTAATATATAACCAAAAATAATTATGTTTTTAGTAACAGGAGCAACTGGAGGATTAGGTCGCAGAATTATTAGGATATTGACAGAAAAAAAAATGTCAGTCCGTGCTTTTGTTAGACTAAATTCTGCCTATTCTGAATTAGAAAATCGTGGAGCTGAAATCTTTATCGGCGACTTAAAAATAGACAAGGATATTGATAAAGCTTGTCAAGGAATTGAATATATTATTAGTGCCCACGGTGGTGCGGGTGATGTTCAAGCAGTTGACTATAGAGCTAATATTGAACTGATAGATTGTGCTGTGAAAGTTGGTGTTAAACACTTTGTATTTATTTCTGTATTAGGAGCTAATCGTGGATATGAAGATTCACCAACTTTTAAAGCAAAAAAAGAGGTAGAAAAATATCTCAAAGCTAGTGGATTAAATTATACTATTTTGCAACCTTCTGGTTTTGCTTCTAATCTTTTACCGCTAGCAGAAAGATTTCGAGATACAGGAGTTTATCTACTTATTGGAGAGTCGAAAAATCGCACTTCAATAGTTAGTACAGATGACTTGGCAAAAATTTCTGTGGATTCTGTTTCTGTAGAAGCTGCTTGTAATCAAACTTTGCCTGTGGGAGGACCAGAAATTATTTCTAGAGGAGAAATTTCTCAGATATTTAGTAGAATTTTTAATCGGGAACCTATAGTTATTAATCCACCTTTATTTGTGTTTGATGGATTACGGAATACTCTGGGATTATTTAATCCTGAATTACAAAAAACTTTGGGTACTTTAAGAGTATTATTGGCGAATGAATTTTTCTGCACTCCAGAAGAAATTGAGAATTTAGAGAGAATATTTGAGATAAAAATGGAATCTGTAGAAAATTATATTCGCCGTCAAATGCAAATGTAAAAAAGTTTTTGTTTGTAGTAGGGCTTTAGCCCATCAAATATTTATGCTTGTACCATTTCTCAAAAATCTTGCTATATCTAATTGGGTGGGAAAGTATGGGAGGTAGGAGGAGAGGAAAAATCATAAAAATCTATACTAAAAAACTAATAATTATCAAAAACAAACTTTGAATCTTGGTAAATATTTGACTGTTGAAGTATAGCATTAATCCATGGTAATTTGTATTAGGGCTTCAGCCCTACTACGAGCTTTATTATAACCGGAAAATGAGAATCTAATGCGATATTTTCTTGAACAGTTAAAAATTCACAATATCTCACAATTAAAATAAGATTTTTCACGACTTTAAACAATTACTAAAAAATTCAAAAAATGGAAAAAACTACAGATAATCAATACCCAATTAACGAGTTACTAAAAAAACGTTGGAGTTCTCTAGCTTTTACTAACAAAATGGTTGACTCTGAAGTATTACTTTCACTTCTAGAAGCAGCAAGATGGTCTCCTTCTTGTTTCAATGAGCAACCTTGGAATTTCATAGTTGCTACTAAAGAAAATCCTGCTGAATATGAACGTCTTTTTAGTTGTATTGTAGAAGGAAATCAACCTTGGGCAGGTCTTGCTCCTGTGTTAATGTTATCTGTTGCTAAACTTTCTTTTGAGAAAAATAATAACCCTAATAGACACGCTTTTCACGATGTTGGTTTAGCAGTTGCTAGCTTAACTTTTCAAGCAACAGAAATGGGTTTGAGAGTTCATCAAATGGGAGGTTTTGATGTTGATAAAGCACGGGAATTATATAAAATTTCAGCAGAATATGAACCAGTAGCAGCAATAGCTATTGGTTATCCTGGAGAACCTGAGATTTTGCCTGAGTCTTTACGGGAGAGGGAACTTTCTCCCCGCAGTCGTAAACCGATGAGTTCTTTTGTTTTTACTGGAGAATTTGGTAAGACTGCTTCATTTCTTCAATAGACATCTGTAGTTTAGTAGGTTGGGTTGACGTAGGAAACCCAACAATAATAACCCACCTATCTGTGTTGGGTTTCGGTTCCTCAACCCAACCTACGGATCATCCCAATTATCAAGTTTATTTGGCAGTAGATAACAAAATTTATGAAAAGTTTTTTGCATAAATTGCAATTCAGTTAATTCTCCAAAAATATCAAGTTTTACTATTAGTGATTAATACAAAACAAGAGGAAATTATTAAATGGATAACCTAATTCATTATCAAAATATCATCAAAAAAATTCTAACTAATTATCAAAAAATATCAGCACAAGTTCCCGATATAGTTAGGGT
>NZ_LGSU01000589.1 GCF_002260545.1 Hydrocoleum sp. CS-953
ATATTTATTATCATACTAATGATTGACACAAAAAAAATAAATAATTAATTAATATATATATACATACATTATATATACATAGTTATTATAGTGATTGTTTTTTTCTTGGGAAAATGCTATCATTCCGCTTTATGCAAACAAATTCCTATGGATAAATATTTTATCAAAAACTAATTAACTTCACCCAGACTATAAGCTCTTATTCCTTGAGAAGCAAACCAATTAATTGCCATTTCTGCCTGAGTTTGTGATACCAAAACTACAAAACCAATCCCCATATTAAAAGTATTAAACATCGCCTCCTCATCTACATTACCAACTTCGGATATCCACCTAAAAATAGGAGGAATTTCCCAACTATTTCTATCGACATTAATAGACATTCCTGTTGGCAAACAACGAGGTAAATTTTCTGGTAAACCACCCCCAGTAATATGAGCCATACCATGAATATTTAAACCAGCTTTTTGCGCTGCTAAAATTGGTTTGACATAAATTTTTGTGGGGGTTAATAACGCTTCTCCCAAACTTTTTTGCTCCAAAAAATCTAGGCTATCTTCTAAAGAAATATTGGACTCATCAATAATTTTTCTAACCAAACTAAAACCATTACTATGAATTCCACTACTTTCTAATCCAATTGCCACATCACCTGATTTTACCTGAGAGCCATCCAAAATCAAACTTTTTTCTACAATTCCCACAGAAAAACCTGCCAGATCGTACTCACCAGGGGAATAAAAACCAGGCATTTCTGCGGTTTCCCCCCCAATTAAAGCACATCCCGCTAAACGACATCCTTCTGCAATACCAGAAACTACTTCAGTTAACTGTTGTTGATTTAATTTTCCTGTTGCCAAATAATCCAAAAAAAATAGAGGTTCCGCCCCCGATGTCAATACATCATTGACACACATAGCAACCAAATCAATACCAACAGTATGATGACAATTAAGAGTATTTGCCAGTTTTAATTTTGTACCCACACCATCAGTACCAGAAACCAAAACAGGTTCTTTGTAACCTGTTGGTAAAGCAAATAATCCACTAAACCCACCTAACCCTCCTAAAACTTCCGGTCGGTGGGTACTAATAACCATATTACGAATATTATTAACAAATTCACGACCAGCTTCAACATCAACACCAGCTTGTTTATAATCCATCATGTATTAGGCCAAAACTTTAATTGTGTGCTAGACAACAAAATACAAGGGACTATTTTCTGAAGATTATTTTCTCGCAAAAGTAATTTGCAGACCCCCTTTTTTTTAGCAGCTATCAACTTTTCCTGGAAAATAAAGAACTTGCTGTGTGTTAATAGGATTTTTAGTCCCCCATTACACANACACCAGCTTGTTTATAATCCATCATGTATTAGGCCAAAACTTTAATTGTGTGCTAGACAACAAAATACAAGGGACTATTTTCTGAAGATTATTTTCTCGCAAAAGTAATTTGCAGACCCCCTTTTTTTTAGCAGCTATCAACTTTTCCTGGAAAATAAAGAACTTGCTGTGTGTTAATAGGATTTTTAGTCCCCCATTACACACTTTGAGAAGCTGATAGCTGATAGCTGAGTGCTTAGTGCTACTTCAACTATGTCTAGTTTCTATAAGTCTACCATCAGCCTTGTTTGTAGCAAATCAACCAAAAAAATTTTAAGATTTGTTTCCCAAATTTAAAAGTTTGTGATAATCTATTTCAGTTCCTTAATAATACTTAAACATCGAAGAGTCTGAGTTATCGGGAATAGTCATTGCTGGACTATACCAACGTAAATCTAACTCAACGAGTGCTAGTAAAAAAAATATCTTGATGAAGCACAAAATTTGGACTGGTCTTACTACTTTCCTTCTATTTTCTAGTTTAGGTGTAGTGTCCTGTTATGCCGATACTTTTCCGGAAGGAAAAATTGATCGACAAAACGAACTAATAGATAGAAGTTCAGAAACAAATGATAATTCACAGAAAGCCATTGCCAACAGACAAGCAGATGTTCTAAAAGTTGGAGAATACCAGTTAAACACACAAGAAGGGCAAAATACCATTACTAAAATTCTTGCCCATGAACTGGTCGGTCGCCAAGCTGCAACTCTTTATGTTCGTAATATTCCAGTTCTTACTTTTCTTGACTCTGAGGAAACTAACAAGAAGAGAGATAATCAAAACTCAGACTCTTCGGTGAAAGTAGGTACTATTCAATCTTCTAACTCAGACCAACCAAAAGATTCCGTGTGGCGAGCATCAGTAGTTGCCTCCCGACTAAATCAACTTATTCAGGAAAGTCCCAATCTAGATATTACAGCAAAGTGGGATGCAGACAGGGAAGGTTACATGATTCTGGTCAATGAGCAAAAATTAGTAGAAATAAATGACCAAACTATTCTGCCAGATACTACCAAGAACTTAGCAACAGATACTTTACAAGCAACTAACCGCCTACGGCGACAAGTTAATAATGCTCCTCCTCTAAAAGAAATAGCAGGCAAACCAAAACCTAAACCACAACCGGAGCCACAAAAAGTTGCTGTTGGACGAATTACTTTCCAATATCAAGGTTGGGCATCTTGGTATGGGCCTGGATTTCATGGTGGCCTGACCGCCAGTGGTGAGCGTTTTAATCAATATGTAATGACTGCTGCTCATAAAACTCTGCCTTTTGGGACAAAAGTACGAGTAACTAATCTAAATAATGGTAGTTCAGTTATTGTCAGAATCAATGACCGTGGTCCATTTACTCCAGGTAGAGTGATTGATGTATCATCTGCTGCGGCTCGTATTTTAGGTATGATTCAAAGTGGGGTTGCTCCTGTCAAAGTAGAGGTTATCGAATCTCGTGGATCATAATCAGCTTTAAGGTAGTTGGCGATCTGTTTTACATTCAATTGATTAAAAGGTGGTAATAAGCAAAAATTGGGAGGGGGAGAAGATAAACTTTTCCTCTATTTTTTTAGCTTTTATACAGGTATGATAAATGTTTGTTACCAAAAAAATTGAGGTAGTAAGTAGTAAGTAAATCTTCATATTTCCAGAATCAGAAATTAAGTTTCCCACGATCTGATTGGGTTATTTTTAACATTCTTTTGGCATGAATTGTATTATACTCGATTCCAAAAAGATGGTTAGATTAAAATTATCTGTAAAACGATAGCAATCCTATTTGAGTATTGTACAAAATTCAAAACCTTTTGGGAATAGGTGGTAGTTTGAGTTTTTTATTTACTTTTTGATTTGTCACAACCAATGCGCAGATTGCTATATTAATTAAGATATTTATGCTTCTCTTACAATCTAATATTGTAAGCATTCAGCAGTCAGCTATCAGCTATTAGCTAGCCTCCAGCAGAGGAGCTGCGCTAACAGCTTCATGACCTTTATTTGGAAACTCAAGCTCGTCGTTCTTGTCCTTCAGTTATCTGGTTAAAAATGTAGTAGAATTTCAGGGAATGCTTGCTTCATTTATTTAAACTCTACCCTTAAGAGCAGGGTCTTATTTAAAAATCTGAGAGATGACTGCTAATAGCTGAATGCTTACCTAATATTTACCACCTACGAACAAACTCAGACTCTACAAGATTTTATAAAATTGGTATTAATTAAAATTTTTGAAGTCAGAAAGCTTAAAAAAACTAAGTATTTCATTAATTGATAATTGATAATGGATAATTGATAATTACAAGAAGGTTAAAACCGTTACGGAATTGAATATCGGGAAATATCCTAGCACTTTTTTTCCCCTATCCAAGGGG
>NZ_LGSU01000059.1 GCF_002260545.1 Hydrocoleum sp. CS-953
TGCCTCTTGCAGAGGAGCTGCCTCTTGCAGAGGAGCTGCCTCTTGCAGAGGAGCTTCGCTAACGCTAACGCTAACGCTAACGCTTTTCATGTCGGCTCAAGCGCCGAAACACGATCCCATCCTAGGTCATGCTCCCCATTCATTCGGCGACAGCCGAAGTGCGTTTGCGGAGTTGTGCGCTAGCTAAACGGCTGTCGCCTACATGGAAAGTTAGCGCAGTTCCTCTGCCAGAGCGGGAAACCTAGCTATCCAATCCTAACGGAATGCTACGCAAACGACCGCTTTTTTCCCTTGAAAGGGGAGGCTAATAAAGCTGAATTATTTAATTAATAATTAGTAATTATTAATTATTCGGTAAGAGATACCACGGGAGGCTAGAATATCCCGGGGTAGTTCATAGCTATACATGTTTTACTACATTAGCTGTTCAGTGCTAACTTGGCCTCTTGAGCTACCTGTTGAAATGAGTCGCTGGCCAACTGTTCTATAATTTGTTTTGCTTCTAGACCTCCTAACCGATGTAAAGCTTGTACAAGTCTATAGCGAATTTGCCAGTCACTATGGACAACAAAGGGTTTTAATAAAGGAATAGCTGCTAAATTTCCTAGTTCCCCTAGGGCACTAATGGCCATAGTCTGTATTAGTTCATTATCTGATTTCAGAGCATCTTCTAGTAAAAATAATGCTTTTGGTTCCCCCATTTCTCCTATTGCTGCAACTATACTAACTTTCACTAACCATTCTGGAGTGTTCTGGTATACCTGTTGTAAGTCGTCAAAAGCTTGAGTGATTTTTAATGCTCCTAGAGCATCTGCTGCTGCTGCTTGGACATCTGGTTCGGGATCGTTAAGCAGACAGTCACGCAATATTTCTTGGGAGATTGTTAAGTTTTGTTCTCCCAAACTTGACATTTGACTCACCGCAGCGTAACGAACACGAGTATCTTTGTCTTTGATCGGAGTTTGAATTAATTCAAAAGCCTTCTCTGGTTCTATTTGACGTAATTGATTAACTCCACGCAAGCGATCGCCTAATTCTTCAGATGTTAGTAGTTGCTGAATTGAATCTGGGGTAANATTTCTTGGGAGATTGTTAAGTTTTGTTCTCCCAAACTTGACATTTGACTCACCGCAGCGTAACGAACACGAGTATCTTTGTCTTTGATCGGAGTTTGAATTAATTCAAAAGCCTTCTCTGGTTCTATTTGACGTAATTGATTAACTCCACGCAAGCGATCGCCTAATTCTTCAGATGTTAGTAGTTGCTGAATTGAATCTGGGGTAACACTCATTTCCATAAATTGTATTGTTTTAATTTTTTGAAGCTCTCTACCCTTAAATATTGCGATTATCAATATTTCTTTTTTTACTTACAAGCATAGCTTATTAGCAGTTTTAATCAATGCTCTATTGTGACCAACTGCTCAGTATGAGGCTTGATTTTATCGCAATGTAAATTATCATTTCTATAATTAATTATTACATTTGTTTATTTTTGCTCCCTTACAATAAATTGTGTTGAATAATATCGAAATCATTCAGTTGCCATAGCTCTAATAATATCTCCACGAGTTAGTATACCAATCACTTTGCCATTTTCATCTAGCACTGGTAACCGATGAATATTACGCTCGTGCATAAGTTTAGCTGCTGCTGAAAGTAATTGTTCAGGTGTAGTAGTTAGAGGATTTTTAGTCATTACTTCCCCAACAGTTTCTCCTAAAGCCTTATGAATTTCTTTTTCATAACGAGCTGGATTTTCTAGGAAATAACACTATCTAGCAGCA
>NZ_LGSU01000590.1 GCF_002260545.1 Hydrocoleum sp. CS-953
CCCCATCTCCCCATCTCCCCATCTCCCCATCTCCCAAACATATTTGATATTAGCGGAAGGGTTTGAAGACCAAACCCCTACAGATTATTTTTATTTATCAGTATTTAAGTGAATTAGTATTAGGAAATGGAAAATATTGAAATTCACGAGTTCAGCACAGGCATAATTCCTGAAATATTATCTGATGGTAAATGGATTTCCAGAGGATTTAAAGTAGGGGAATATATGAATTTAACTTTACCTCAAGTTCCCCACTCTATAGGAAGAGTAATTGCTAATAAAGGTTTTGAAGTAGGCAAAGACCGTAATAGTAAAAAACCTACTTTTGTGGGGCGGGTTGTGTTGAGTATGAGTAGTGAAGAACCAGATTATTCAGTAGTTGCTGTAGTAATATCTGGGCAAGATGAATATGGGCGCTCGACTTCTTTTTATCGTTATTTTTTCTGTGCTGGAAAAGATAATATTTGGCAAATATTAGATTGGATAAATACTCAGCAGCAACAGGGAATTGACCTAATATTTAATCCATATGAAACTAAAGAGATTGGCAAACCAAACCAACATCAAGTTACTAGGAAACCAGAAATAAATTTACCTACAGATTGGCAAAATTGGCTGAATACTCAAACTTTGCCTGTAATAATTCCTAGTGAATTATCTGACTTACAAATTATTAATAAAATGGCTGAATTTAAAGCTAATAGTCAGCCTATATCATGGGTCTATAATGTGGAAGCTGTTGAACGACCAGAACAATTTATAATTATTCATCCTGCTAATCTAGAAGTAGCAGCAAGTCTGACAGAAATACAGACAAAAATGATGGAAATTTCCCCCACGAATGTCTCGAAAAATATAGATGAAGCTGCTATAGAAACGGCAATTAAAGGATTAATTAGTGGTTCTCAAATTAAGCAAGAATGGATAGAAAATTTAATTTTAAAATTACAGGATGGTCAAGTTAGGTCAGAATATTTAAACAATTTATTTGATAATTTGGGAGCGAGTAATGCGGTAAAACAAGGAAATACTAATGTTCAGATGGTTAGGTTATTAACTTTAAGAGCAATTTTTATTCCAGAAACTTTAGCAGAATATCTGCATTGGTTAAATATTAGTGGAGATGGAAAGAAGGAAAATGAAAAGCAAAAAATTTCCCTACAATTACAATCACAACTGAGAAATTATCAAAATTTATTAGAACCATTAATTGTAGCAGGAGCAAATCACGCCTTCTATCAGATATTAGGGAAAAAAATATCTGTTCCTGCCTTTTGTTGGATGTTAAAAACTAAAAGCAGTTTATGGTCAGGATATTCTAGTCAAATAAAACAACAAGTTAGCCACGATTTAGAATATTTAGGAAATAGTTTATTAAATAAAACTCTGAGTCAAGAAAAAAATGAATTACTCTATGGAAATGCAATTTGGAAAAAGCTAATTTCTTGGTTAAAGTCTCGTCGTTATCCCTGCAATTATTATCAACCTTTTGCGGATTTATTTTCTCAACTACCTGATTATGAGTTGGCAGCTTATTTTCATCAAGTTAGTAATGGAAAAGTACCAAAAGAAATTTTCACAACAGGGTTTCCAAAATTAAAGTCTACTTATGAAACAATTATTTTTGGTTTAACTGTTGAAAAGGAATTAGATTTTTCTGACTATATTACTCTATTATTTAGAAAGTACGGACGACCAGTAGCAGTAACTACTCTGGTTATGCTTTCTCATGGTTTATTTTTTGCTTTGGGATATCAGCTAGGTAAGTTTAATAGTGAAAATATTACTGAAGGGGAAACTCTAGAATATCCGCTTTCCTCAGAAGAAATATTAACTGATGTGGAAACAACTACTATGAGTGAAATTCCTATAGAAAAAATGGAAAAAGCACTAGAAAAATTTGCGACTACTAGGAGTGTAATTCAAGAAATTGTCCGAAAACTGGAGGAAGAAATATTAGCTCAAAATTATACCTCAGTTAGAACAGAAGAGGTACGTTTAGAGATTGTTCAAGCAATTAATAAAATTCTCGAAAATGATGTAAAACTTCAGTATTATGAGGTCATAGAAGATGAGTATCTGGGCGATTCAGTTAAATATATGGAAGCTAAAAAACAATGGATAGCAGCGATTTATTCTTATCAGAAAAAGTTTTTTAGTGATGGTTTTGGCTATATAGAACCAGATAAAAAAACGGCAGATAAATTGAAGTGTGATCTGGCGGATTTGTTGAAAATTAATTTACAAATACGACCTCAACGTTGTGGAGAAAAATCATAATTATAGCGATTAGTAATTAGCTATTAGCAGTCAGCTTTCAGCTATCAGAGCAAGTAAAAACTATTGCCTGTAAAAGATTTGACTTTTATGAATGTCCTAACACTTTTTTGTAGTGCTATAATACCATTTCTCAAAAATATTGCTATATCTGATTGGGTGGGGAACTGTGGGAAGTGTGGGAGGTAGTGGGAGAGGAAAAGTAATGAGAAGATGTACGAACGCTCCTAATAATTGTCAAAAACAAACTTTGAATCTTAGCAAATATTTGACTGTTGAAGTATAGCATTACTTTTGGTAATTGGTATAAAACCTCCTAGCTAAAACCTTTTTTCAGGATATATAGCAAAATTTTTTAATTTTGTATTACCACACTTGATAAATTAAGTTTTAGCTTAAGAATTACAAGGGTTGAAGATTAATTATCGCAGAGGTCTAATGAATTAGCTGATAGCTGACGGCTAAATGCTTAGACTGCTATAATAATTTAAAAGGTAATATCGGGAAAAATATTCTATGAAACCTGCCTAAATTTTTAACTTTATAATTAATATGAATCCAATAACTAAACCAACAGAAAAATCCTCTGATTTATCACCAACTTCTGATTTGCCAAAAAGCTTACCAGATCATACTCAACTTCCTGACAAGGATGATAACATCGCTACTTTAATCTGAAAAGAGCGATTCGCCTAACCCATTACTAACCGAAAACCAATACCGTTGACATGGTAGGTTTGCCTATTCCTAACAGGATTTATCAACTGGTTCCGTTCTACTGAACTTACCCAAACTTACCCAAAATGCGATTTTGAGTTTTGGAGTCTAGCTTCCTGCTTCTATGAGAATCACTGACCGCAGTCTGTAACCTTCTTCTCTCCACAGGCCTTGAAAAAGGTATTGTAGTATGCCTGTGGTGCGGAATGTGGGTTAAAGGTTAAATTTTATTAATTAAGAAAGAAAACAACTGTTGAATATATAAAAAATATATAAAATTATAGTTGAGAGAGGTTTATAGTTGTGTGAGGCGAAAAACAAGTATGACAAACCTCCTAATATCATTCTCGGGGTTGCACAAGGGAAATAGAGATAATTTACCATGTATAAATACCTAGCAATTCCAGGATTTTAGTAATACTTTTTATGTGACAAATTGACGTGCGAAATGTGGGTTATAAAAAACTTTCTTATCCATCTTCAGGATAAGTCTGATTATAACTATTCAAGCGAACATGATATAATCCATCAATTTTATTTAATTATATGAGGTGAGAAAATGCATGAGAATACAGTTGACTTCAACGGTGATAATCGAACTGATGTTGCTCTTCTGCGACAAGAGCCGGGTTGGAGTACACTGCCTGTAGCTTTTTCAGATACTGATGGCAGCTTTACAATTACCAATGAGCCAATTGGTAATTTTGCCACTTGGGCAACAAGGTCTGGTGTCGAGGTGTTAACGGGTGACTTCAACGGTGATG
>NZ_LGSU01000591.1 GCF_002260545.1 Hydrocoleum sp. CS-953
CCCCTACTCCCCTACTCCCCCGCTCCCCTACTCCCGAAAAAAGACTTTCTCAGCAAACCTTAATTAGGCAGCTTTTCTTGCAAATGACCTGTTTTGACATAGATAACACAACCCTCTTGACTAAAAGGCGTATGAACGCTGCCATGAGGATTACGAATCCAAGTTCCTTGAGGATATGTCCCCAATTCATCTTCAAAAACTCCATTCAGGACATAAATTTCTTCTCCCCCGAAATGACTGTGGCGTTGAAACACCGTTCCTGGTTTCCACTTAACTAGAGCCACATTTTCCGTCCCATGACTGTGTAATGGCATAACTTGTAACCCATCTACTAATCCTGGTAGCCAAGGATGATCCGAGGTCTGAATTACTACCCGTTTTTGGTCTGTTGAAGACATTTGCCAGAGTTTGACAAAAATGATGCACCCTTCTCGACTAGAGGGTGTATGGGTTGAACCCACAGGATTTCGCACATAGGTTCCCGCTGGATAATCCCCATTTTCATCGGAAAAAGTGCCTTCTAGAACAAAAAATTCTTCCCCACCTCCATGAGTATGATTAGAAAATGTACTTCCAGGGGCATAGCTCACTAAAGAAGTCGCTCTGGCCACTTCTTCCCCATTCCTTTCCAACATCCGACGTTGGATATTGGGGATAGGAGAATCTACCCAAGGTAAATTTTGACTGTCAATAATAGCTCGTTGAGTTAAATCTGCGTGAATCTTCATAACTCTAATACATTCCTTTTTTATCTACTAATAATATCAAGTCCGGTAGCATCGGTGTAATTAGATAATAGAGTGTGGGGGGATGGGGAAATATAGAAAGATTTGGCATTATGTCAAGATGGAACATTTTTTTATACCGAATTAACCGGATTTAATATAATACCAATTTTCAAAAGTATTGCTATACTTGGGCTATACTTCAGTTATTAACTAATCGGTACAATCATAATCATTTTTTAGCTAATTTTGGCTAGTTTAATGTTAATTATTCTTATTTTTGCTTCTCTGTACGGACGTTGCTTGAGCATTAATGCGTTTCATGTCGCGCAGCGTTTAATGTCAGCTCTTAGCTGAAAACGTCCCTACCTACTCCCCTACTCAACATACAGGTAGAAAAGTTTTTGATAAATGGTATAACACCATATCAACCAGTTAAGTTAAGAGTAAGCAGAGGAGTGTTTCTAACTACCTCCACATATCTTTGACTACATCTATAGAGTCACAAAAATATCTAATAAATCATCCCAGAACTTCACAGACAACTGATAACCAGCAAGAATTTGTTCTGCAGATTCTTCACTTTCTCCTACTGCCCCATCTATGGCATTGCGCATTCTTAAAGCATGAGAATGATCGATTTCTCCAGTGTGAATATCCCAAAATTCTAAGTTTAATTGAGGTAATATATCTTCTAAATCTTTACGAGCTTGAACTTGTGCCCAAATTTCTTCTAAAATCGGACCACAAATACATTCAGTACCCATACCTGCCATACCAATAGCAANGTTTAATTGAGGTAATATATCTTCTAAATCTTTACGAGCTTGAACTTGTGCCCAAATTTCTTCTAAAATCGGACCACAAATACATTCAGTACCCATACCTGCCATACCAATAGCAACGTGAGCAGGATGACTTTTTAAATCTGCATCATACTTGGCAATTAAAGCATCAACTTGTGGATTAATTTTATTGGTGAGCATGGTTCCACCAAAAGCTTCATTTAATCCAAATAAGAATAATTTCAGTAAATTATAGTGAGAATCTTCTGGATTTCCATCACCAGCTTCTTCAAAATGAATCTCATCCAGTAATACCTTTAATTTACCTGGTTTAACAACATTACAAACATAATTTAAACTTTGAACGTGAATTCTAGTTACATAAGAATATTGTTCTAAAACTTTAACTAATTCTGGAATAGAAATATTTCGTAATGACTGAAGTCTGATATCTTCTGCGGGGTTGCCAGAGAATTTGCTAGTGTCAATAGCTTGCCAAAAATTTTCTTTAATAGAAGGGAAAATTGTTAAAACCATTTGTCTTGCTCCTTGTTTAATTGATTGATTTATCTTGATAACAATCATGCCAACCTCAACTGAAAAATTACAGATGGTAGATTGTGATCTTGATAAGAGTTAGCTGAGAAAATAGTGAGGGACAATAGACGCAAGGATGATTTTAATGTCTGTAAAAAAAAGGTAGCTTTAACGTGATTAGTACCCTTTTGTTGAAGTAGCTACTGGAAACAGGTATTTTTATTGACTACTTTACGTCTTTTTGTGGGTGGAATGGTGTAGAAACTAACCTCGGTTTTCCTTGGAGGAGTCAGGAGTCAGGTGGGAAAAAACAAGAAAGAAGAAAGAAGGAAAAAGAAGAAGAAGAGGAGAAGAAGGAGAAAGTTGTTTTATCACTAATTATCCGGACATGATATAAGTCAGGAGTCAGGAGTCAGGAGTCAGGAGAAAAGAGAATTTAGAAACATTTGCTCTTTAGGTTAAAATAAAAATTTTTTTTATGCCGAATTAGACGGATTTGATATGACACAAACCTTCTATTTCCCCCATATTGGAGAGCATAAACATTTCCAAAAAAGAATGTAGAGACCTTCCATAGAAGATCTCTACAAGAATATTTTATTTATAGTGTTTTATCTCACTCATATGACTTTAGCTGTATCTCAGCTTTTTTAACTCCCCCGGCGGGAAGTTCCGCGCTCTCCCGTAGGGGAGCGTCGCATGGGAAAGCCGGGCTTTATGCTTGTGGTTTGTCCTTGATTTTGATATAATAGCTAGGGTATAAGGGTTGGTACTACAATGCTACTGAAATACAAGTACAAGCTAAAGCCCCATAAAAGTCAATCGGTTATTATATCCAATTGGTTAGAAATAGCCAGGAAGCAATATAATTATCGTTTAGCTGAAAGGTTAAACTGGTTTGAAGCAACGCGCACACCAGTCAATGCTTGTCCACTTAATGTTTCAGTAGTACCTGTAGAGGGCATATATCAGAATATCCCTGAATTTAGGATNAGCCAGGAAGCAATATAATTATCGTTTAGCTGAAAGGTTAAACTGGTTTGAAGCAACGCGCACACCAGTCAATGCTTGTCCACTTAATGTTTCAGTAGTACCTGTAGAGGGCATATATCAGAATATCCCTGAATTTAGGATACAAACACGAGATGGCAGAAAAAAGGACAGTAATGGTAATCCGATAACAAGGAAAGGGGATAAGCATCCGAATATAATCAACGGATATGTTGTCTGGGAAACTGTTCAACTAGCAGACTTGGCACAGACTAAAAAACTATTCCCTGAGTATAAGTCTATGCACTCCCAGGTATTGCAAGATGTGATCCAGCGCGTACAAACTACGATGGATAACTTTACCTTACCTGATAAAAAAGGTAAAACCAGTGGTAGACCTAAATTCAAGGGAAAGCATTACTATAATTCTTTTAGTTATCCCCAGTTATCAAACACCAATATTGTCAAAAATGCTAATGGTCGGTGTTGTGTCAATTTACCAAAGATTGGCTTAGTCCCTTTAGTATTCAATCGCCCAATACCAGACAGATTCAAGGTTAAGACAGGTACAGTCATCCGTGAAGCAGACGGATGGTATATTAGCTTCACCATAGAAGATAAAAGTGTACCTGTAGAGGTTGCAGAAATTCAACCCACCGAACAAAACTCAAAGGGTATAGATTTAGGATTGTTGCACTATGCTGTTACATCCGATGGGGAGTTTGTAG
>NZ_LGSU01000592.1 GCF_002260545.1 Hydrocoleum sp. CS-953
GAAGTTTAGACTATAACTTTAGCTTTCTATAAGTTGTAGAATTACTTAGGATATTTAAGTATGTTAATGTTAATAATTAAAGGTTTTATTTTTTTAGGTTTTAAAGTGATATATAGCAATCTGCCCATAGGTCGCGGGTAATCAAAAAGTAGATAAAAAACTTGAAACTCCCGTCTGTTGACTGTTGCCTGTTGCCTCCATACCTAAAAGCGGTAATATTTTTATACACAAATAAAATAGGACTGCTATCTTGATAGATTATATCGGCCTAAATCAACAGAAACTATAAAGTCTTTTTATTGACCTTATTATTCGTAACATTCTTTTTTTAAATTGCTATAATAAACATAATAGGCACATTAGTTATGCAAGATTATGACAAAAGTTTGCCTAAACTTCCTACGCCAAAGGATTAGCTATAACTCAATTACAGCAATTTTGGACTTTATGAGGTACAAAATTTTAGGACTTTCGGGAATAGGGAATAGAAATTAGTATTAAACTTTACCTCACGATCTGGGCAAAGTGCTGTAATTTTTTTGCTTGTAGTTCATCTCACCGTTAAATCAAATATTATAACGGGAGTCCTCTAGCAAAATTTCCTCATAAATAAAATGGTGGCGATCGCCACCATAATTTGAACTGACCACCGATTAATTCCAGGACAGGACAGGAATAGTAGTGTCGGTGAATAACAATTTACTTTTAGATTGTTTTGATAGGGGAAGGAGAAGTTCTAGTTTCTGCTTCCCAATTCTGATAATCTTTTACCTTATTTGCTACACTCCGCCGAGTAGCTTCCACAAACTGACTCACACGAATAGGGTCTATTGGTTGGTCTATTTGTCCATGTCGTTTGAGGGAGCTAGATACAATGACGCCATCTGCAGCTTGCATCAAGGTAGAAATGTTTTCCCAGTTGGCACCACTACCTATAAATACTGGCGTACCTGCTGCTGCTGCAGTAGCTAATTCTAAATCTTCCAAACTAGGAGGACTTCCTGTGGCCCACCCAGAAAGAATCACCCCATCAGCGAGACCACGTTCAATAGTTTCTTGGACGGCTGTTGTTAGATTTGGCGAACCCAAGGGTCGGGCGTGTTTGACTAAAACATCTGCCAAGATTTTGACATTACTACCCAGTTCTCGACGATAACGTAAAAGTTGATGTGCTATACCTTCAATCAATCCCTGGTCTGTGGCCATAACTCCAGTCAGAACATTCACGCGGATAAATTGGGCTTCTACACAGGAAGCGATCGCCATAGCACTTTGGCCATCGTTACGCAAAACGTTAATCCCTATTGGTAGGGAAACCAAGTTCATAATCTTTTGTACTAACAGTGTCATAGCACTGACTACAGCCGGATCAACTTGGTCTTTAACAAAAGGAGCATCGAAAAAGTTTTCTACTATGATGCCATCTACACCTCCTGATGCAAGGGCTGTAGCTTCTCTTTCTGCTCTACTGATAATTTCTTGGAGGTCACCTCCCCAAAGGGGTGAGGTTGGCAGAGGTTGTAAATGTACTACCCCAATAATTGGATTTCTGGTTTTAAATATTTGCTTTAAGTCCACGGGTTTACCTGAAACCACGGTTATGTGAAGTTTACTCGCCGTTAACCGCAAGGGGTATAATGGGAGTTTCTCAACTTTGCAGTTTGAGTTTTCTGCTTCAAGGGCTGACTAAGGTCTAAGCCTCCACAGACAGCAACGATGAGACCCACCGCCGTTTAGCATCAGAGATTATGGCGACTCATTGACGTAGCAGTCAGCGGTCAGCAGTCAGCTATTAGCTTTTCACTGTGTATAATGGGGGGTTTCAATCCCCCATTAACACGCACCACTAATTTTTCAAATATAGTGGGGGACTTAAACCCTCGGATTTTAGCTGACAGCTAAATGCTGTTTGCGCAGCATTCCGTAAGGAAAAGCTAATAGCTAGTTAAGGACGCCCAATACGAGTTTTAGCTTTTCATGGGTTGACGCTTGACTTACTCAATTGAACCCCATACTCGTTAGTTTTTGTCTATGTTTTATTACAGGTGCTTTTTACCGCTACTCCTGATAGAAGTTATTTTAACATATTGTTTGTCAGGATTTTGAAGCCCCATGCCCAGCAATTCTCTTCTGGTTAAATTAAAGATTATAACGGAAGGTAAATTGCGAGATCGAGAAGGATAATTAAACCAACTTACTTACTCTATAGCTAAAAATATACTTAAAATTTGATTTCTGTATGACAATTTTAAGTAAAATCTAATTTACTTAAAATTATCTTAAAAACTATCAAAAAATTGCCAAAATACTGTACTCAAAAGTTATCGTGCAGAAGCAATTGAGTTACAATTTATTTGTGGTTGGATATTAATTATATATATAGCAATCCTCCGCATATTCGTGGCAAAAATCTTACTGCTTTTTAGGGAAGAGGGAATAGGGAACAGGGAACAGGAAGGAGTTTCAACTTTTTTATTTACTTTTTAATTTGTCACAACCTATTTAGGATTGCTATAGTAATTATCATACTGGTGAGGTCTAAAGTTGTAGGCTTTAGGGAACATTTTAAACTAGGAACAGTGAAAAGAAAAAAATCAAGACAACTGTACTTCATAAAGGATGAGAAATACTATATATTTATCCTATTTTTAGTTATGATTTTTGTAAAATTTGGGAGTGGATATAGAAGTTGCATAGAACGGTAGTAAGTCCTTAGCAGCTATAGTTGGAATGGTTTTGATTGGAATTGAGTTATTATTTAATTTAGGAAAATCTATTCAGGATTAGTATCAAGTAATCGAGGTTGACAAAAAAAGATTGATAACTCTAAAGTTTAAAACTAAATCATTGAAAGTAAAATCAATAATTGGCAAAATTTATTAGGAATTTTAGATTAGTGAAAGCTCTATTAATAGTTTCAGCAATTATAATTGGCTTATTGGGGATGTTAGAAATAGGACTCCGGTTAGTCGTTGGTTTTGGTAATCCTCTTACTTATAATGCAGATAGTCAAATTGGTTATCTTTTGAAACCAAATCAAAATGTGAGTCGCTTTGGCAACCAGATAAAAATTAATCAGTATTCTATGCGTTCTGAGCCGATACAAGAGTCAAGAGAAAATAGTAAATTGAGAATATTTTTAGTAGGAGACTCTGTGGCTAATGGTAATTGGTGGACTGACCAAGATGACACAATTTCTGCAATTATACAAAACCAATTAAATGAAAAATTAGGTCAAGATAAAACTGTTGAAGTTCTTAATGCTTCAGCTAATTCTTGGGGTCCTAGAAATGAACTTGCTTATTTAGAAAAGTTCGGTTTATTTGATTCTCAAACTATAGTATTACTGATTAATACTGATGATTTATTTGCTAAAGCACCTAGTTCATTAGTGGTAGGAGTAGATCGGAATTATCCAGACAAGAAACCTCCTTTTGCAATAGCTGAAGTGATAAGTCGTTATTTATTACCAGCACCAAAAGTTCCAGAGATTGAAGAAGAAGGAGATAGGGTTGATTTTAATTTAGAAGCGATTAAAAAAATCCAGGAAATTACTAATCAAAACAATGCTAAATTTATTCTAGCAATGACTCCTTTACTCCGGGAAGTAGGTGAACCAGGACCTCGTGATTATGAAATTAAAACTCGTGAACGTTTAGATAATTTTACTGTAGCTGAAAATATTATATATCTAGATTTATTACCTATTTTTAAATCTGTCTCAGAACCTGCTAATTTGTATAGAGACCATATTCATTTAAGTCC
>NZ_LGSU01000593.1:0-1393 GCF_002260545.1 Hydrocoleum sp. CS-953
GTGATAAGACGGGATTTTTTGATAAATTCATCTAAATTACACCTCAAAATTAGCATTACAAAAAGGTAGGGTTTAATAATTAATAATTAATAATTGACAATTAATAATTAGTTTTTCCGTAATAGAAAGATTACTGAAAAAGAAATTTTTTTCTCCCTGAAAGGAGAGGCTTTAAATCTGTAAGCATTCAGCCGTCAGCTATCAGCTCTCAGCATTCCTCGTTTATTCCATTTATAGTACGAATTAGGATTGAGGTTGAGTGAGAATTAAAAGTCTAGGTAAAAGCAAAAGCATCCGCTAAATTTAGCTATTTAGGTTCATTTTCATTGCTGATAGCTGACCGCTAATAGCTGAATGCTTACTTAAATCTTAATTTCTAGGTCAACAAGTAATTAGGGCTTCCTGAATCAATCTCAAAGCATTTACAAGAAATAAGGTGTCTTTTTAGGTCGTTCAATAATTGATAATTGATAATGGATAATTACCTCTCTCTAAAAGGAAGAGGATTGAATAAAAGGAAAATAAATTCATTGTTTCTCCTTGCTAATGAGGGGCTTTAAACCTTAATTATTCGGTAAAAAGTACCAGGTTTTCAGCCCTTAATGCACGGTTCCCGAAAAATCAAAAATTTAGTATTTTCGGCAAGAGTCGGGAAAAAAATTACTCCACTACTCCCCCGCTCCCCTACTACTTAAAAAATACTTTTTCAGCAAACCCTAATTATAAGTATTAGGAAACAGGGAACTTATCTCTGATAATACTTTCAGTAATCAGGATTTCTATAATACTTAGATACAAAATTCTAGGTTTTAGGGAATAGGGGACAGAGAATAGGGAATAAAAATACAAGTGTATCTCATGCTTACTGAGAAATACTATAAAGTTCAACTTAATCCTTAAAAGAAGTCATACCAAATCTAATTTATTTTGGCTATATATTTGAAAAAAAGCGGTATCTATTATAGCAGCTTTAAAAAGTCATGCTATATTTTATAGCTGGGAAAAATAACAATGAAAAGAACTAAAATTACTGAATATAAAGCATTTACTCCGTAAGCATTTAGCTCATCCTACGGAATGCTACCCATTTCCTGACGGAATGCTCCGCAAACATGTCGCTCCGCGTTTCGGCTGTCGCCGACATGAAAAACGCGCGTTGTGCGCTAGCTAAACAGCTTTTTAATAATAAATGAAGCAAGTATTAGCTTAACTTCTACTACATTTTTAACCGATAATATGATTGACACTTATTAATATTTCATTTTTATTGCTGATAGCTAAAAGCTAACCCCTATTAGCTGTTTCATAAATAGTGAATATACATTCTCCCTCGTCAAGGTCAGTTTTTCTTCCAATACTTTTAATTATCCTTAAATTTATCAATACTAATTCC
>NZ_LGSU01000593.1:1403-3765 GCF_002260545.1 Hydrocoleum sp. CS-953
GTGAATATACATTCTCCCTCGTCAAGGTCAGTTTTTCTTCCAATACTTTTAATTATCCTTAAATTTATCAATACTAATTCCTACTTATGAGGCAATCAATTAATAGCTAATAGCTGACTGCTGAATACTTAGGTTAGAGCTAAAGGTAGGAGGTTGAGAAAATCATCAAAATATTTACTATTTAGAGAGAAGTTTCAAAGTATTGATTGACTATTCTGAATCTAACCCCCTATTCTTACACAGAGCTGTTAATTATAAATATTCGGTTACTATAATTTCTCAAGTTTTGTCTTTTCAGCTTTATAATAATAGCTAGATTAATCTATTTTCTTGAACTCCCAGAGTCAAGGTAGTGCTTGAAAAATTTTATATTGATTAGTTGAAACACTTATCTGGAAGACAAAGGGGGAAAGTAGACAACGGAGAAAATTTAATGGTTTATTCCTCAACTTGAAATTGTCACAGTTTATCTAACTCCAACGTAAACATTCAGCTATTAGCTTTCAGCTCTCAGCAATAATACCATTTCTCAAAAACTTTATCTATTTCAGAGTAGGGGAGTGTAGGGACGTTGCACAGGCAAAAATGCGTTTTCCGTTCCGGAATGCTCCGCTTTCCATGTCGCGCAGCGATACGTCTGTACGGGAGAAGTAAAAATAATGATAATTAATATTAAATTGCCTCAAATCATAAAAAATGTGATTCTACCAAGATAATTACTTAATAACTGAAGCATTAATCAAGTAATGCATTACTTTTGGTAATTGCTATAAGACCCTATTTTTAAGGGAGTAGTTTAAATGAATATAGACTTACAAATTTTCTAGTAATATTTTAATTATGGCTGATTTAATATAGCTTTAAACCCACACCAAAAACAATACCTGATACCTGACTGCTGAATACTTACACTCCAACAACTCGACAACAAAAAAATATGAATTTTGGTAAATGGTTAGGATTTTTTAGTTTGCTTATTTCCCTATATATCCTTTGGGAAATTCAACGACTTGTACTATTAATATTTGCTGCAATAGTTTTAGCAACTGCCTTAAATAGATTAGTACAGAAATTTAATAGATGGGGTCTTAAAAGAAACTTAGCTGTAATTGCTACTTTAAGTTTAGCAGCATTAATTATGCTGCTATTTTTGTTGCTAGTTGTACCACCTTTTATTACCCAGTTTCAAAAATTAGTTGCCTTAATACCTGATGTATTTATAGAAGTCCGCTCTCAACTTGTGCAATTATATCGACAAAGACCCGATCTATTTCCAGCACCACCTACTGCCACTGATATGCTAGTACAAACACAAACATTAGGTACTCAGTTATTTAGCAACTTTTTTAAGATTTTTTCTAATACTTTTATCGTATTCTTACAGGTACTTTTAGTATTTGTATTAACAATAATGTTTTTGGTTAATGCTCAAGCTTATCGACGAGTAGGATTACTTTTATTTCCTTCTTTTTATCGGCGACGTGCAGATGAAATTCTATCAAAATGCGAGGTAGCTTTAGGTAATTGGTTTGGTGGAATAGTAATTAACTCTCTTTTTGTGGCGACCTGTAGTGGTATTGGTTTATTACTATTACAAATTGATTTAGTTTTGACTCATGCTTTACTCGCAGGTTTACTCAATTTTATTCCTAATATTGGTCCGACTATGAGTATAGTCTTTCCCATAATGGTTGCTCTTTTAGATGCTCCTTGGAAAATAGCTGCAGTAGGAATTTTATATATTATTATTCAGAATCTTGAAAGTTATTGGCTAAGTCCAACTGTTATGGCAAAACAAGTCTCGCTTTTACCTGCTGTTACTCTAGGATGTCAAATTTTCTTCACTACTTTTTTTGGAATTTTAGGTTTGATTTTAGCTCTACCTTTAACAGTAGTAGCTAAAACTTGGATTGAGGAAACTTTATTCAAAGATATCTTAGATCCTTGGCAACAAAAAACCTCTATACTGTGAAATAATTGCCACAGTTGATAGTTGATAATTAATGATTAATATTTGGTATTTTTTATAGATACATAAGATGAAAAAAGTAATCAAAATTTTTGACTTTTATTCATCTTCTGGTGTTAGAGACCTCACAGTTTCTTGAATTGACCCAATAGCAAATCCCAAAATTGCACCTACTATCGCATAAGTACGAGGTGCTTTTGCACTACTATACCCTTTATCTATTTTAGTTAAATTACAACATTGATAAGGATTTTTACTCATCTCAGCTGCAGCTAATCCAATCACTGAACCCATCAAAGCTATCATTACTCCAGAAAATATAACTTGTTTCAGATTAAATTTTTTTTCTTCCATTACCAAGTCACCTCCAAAATTATATTAATTAAGTACCTG
>NZ_LGSU01000594.1 GCF_002260545.1 Hydrocoleum sp. CS-953
CTCCCCACACTCCCCACATTCCCCACACTCCCCATCTCCCTACACTCCCCACACTCCCCATCTTCCCAATCTTACCAAGGAGTACCGATCATCATAAAAGAAGCCCAATAATAAGGATGAGAAAAAGTCATGTTTTCAGCAAATTCAGCATCTGGCAGTTTCACGCCATCATCTCCAACTCGACTACTTCTTAACCTTCCTGCTTCCAGACGTAGATCCCCATTAATCATTGCTATTTGTGCTTGCCTCAATGCTTCTGCTTTCACAGTAGTGTCTTGCGAACTCAACTGTCGATAAAACTCTCTCATCAACCCTAAAGTTCCCCCGTCATCCACCTGCCATAAACTTGCTAAAACTGATTTAACTCCCGCTTGCACAGCTAACCCAGCAAAACCTAATTCTGCATCCAAATTACCGAAAGCAGTTTCACAAGCACTCAATACTAATAATTCTATTGGTTCCCCATTTTTGGCTAACTTTCGTAATTGCTCGAACTTTAATTGTTCGTTCCATAACTGAATAAAAGACTCATTAGGCGCACTGGGTTGAAAAGAGCCATGAGTTGCTAAATGTACAATCCTTGCTCCCTGTTTTATCCGTTGCTTTTGCAGATTTTCAAATGTAAAACTTTCGTCAAAGAAAATCTTGCCCCGCCAATTTTGCCGAATCATTTTTAATTCTAGGGGAACAGCAGGTAAAGATACTATATTAGGGTCTTGAAAATCTGAGGCTCCCATTGCTAAAACTGATAAATCTTTAATATTTTTGTAGCTAGTATCAGTCATATTAATACTAGGAATTAACCCCATACTATACTTTTCTATTAAGAATTTTTCGCCATCATGGAGAGCTGCAAAAGGAATACTCCGCATGGCTGGATCGAGAGAGAACATGAGTGTATCTATTTCTCGTTTTTCTAATTCTGGTTCTAAGGGTGAAATTAATAACTTATATAATTTTTGTGAAGCACTTAAATATTTATTGGGATTGCTAGGGCTAGGGTGACTGACTCCTCCGATAAAGCTTCGCATTTGTTGGCGTAATTCATCATTATTAGCTATTTCTATTCTCTTAAAAACTGGTGAACCTTCAGAGGTAACTAAAATTAATTCTAGGTATTCTGGTTGAGAAATAACATAAATAACTGCTGGTTTTTTTCCTGTTTGATTAGCAACGGCAGTTAGTGATTCTCTAATGCTATTTTCGGTAATCGCTGGGGAGTTATCTAGATTTATTTTTAATTCATTAGCAAAAGCGTGACTACGGATTTTATCAATTTTATCTGGCGATATTTTGCGGTTTAGACTAGCAAGAATTAGATTTCCTGATTGGGTGCTCATAGTTGGTACTTTCTGCTCTGAAGTAATATTGTTTCTCAGGCTATTATTTTCTTTTTTACTCTCATTATTCTCCAGTTTTTTTGTGGAAGAGCGAACTAGATAACTATCTTCTAATTCACCATTTTTATGATAAGAATCTACTGGTTCTTCTACAGAAGAATTGATATTTTGATCTACTACATTAATATTTTCGTTGATTACCATATTTTCAGTGGGGTATCTGGGTTGAATATTAACTTGACCATCAAGATTATCAATGGAATTACTACCACTAGAAAAAGTAATTTGATTGCTCATTAGGCCAATTGTACCTCCACCAGGATTGGTAATTTTACCTACTGTTAAATTTTCACCAGATATAATTACAGAACTGCTGTTATTCACAATTGAAGTCCGATTGTCTATAGTAAATGAACCGCTGCGATTATGGTCACTATCGGCCACAAATTTGACCTGACTTGGAGGTGTATCTAATCTGTTATTATCGGCGTTTAAATTTAGTTGATTATCAGATAAATTATTGATAGTAATATCGTTAGTTGCTGCTAAAGTAACATCTGCATTATTAGTCATTTGTTCTAGAGAATTTTCGGAAATATTCAAGTTGCTAGACTGATTTTTTTCTCCATCGGAAACTTGGAAATTAGTTTCTGGGTTGACCGTAATATTCTCTGACTCTATTCGTATATCCCCAACATTATTCTCAGCACTCACATCAACTGTGCCACTAAAACTACCTCCACCAGAAATTTGCACAGATCCTCCTTCGCCTAAATTTCCACTACCCCTGGCGCTGATGTGGCCAGATATATCAACTTGCTCTGCAGCGATCGCTACATTTCCACCGTTACCAGTAAAATTAGCGTTGGCAGAAATTATGGAATCTGAGCTAACCTGAATGTGATTATTATGTTCCTGATTAACTGTGTAATTACCTAGGCTAACTGTCCCACCACCTCCATCCCCTGAGACATTTATATTAGCTTGGTTAAGATCGATCTGCTCGCCCAAAATCTCCACATTTCCCCCTACTAGGTTTGTATTTTCTTGACTGAGGGGAGGTAGGGAGCGGTTAGTATGTTGAGTGTTTGAGGCATCAATATTACCAGAGATAACTACGGAACCGGGGGTAGTTGCAACTGTTTTATCTCCAGTTAGGATAAACTGCCCATTTTGATTCATGGTGACTCTTGTCGCATTTCCCCTTGTATCTTCACCAGTTAACATCTTTGGCAAAGACAGAGGATCGATTTGCCCATCTGGACTATTTGGGAAGCGATCTTCAGATACTTCCAAACTCAGCAAATGTCCATCTTGGCTAATTCTTACCACTGACTGATCTGGCACAGCAGCAATACGAATCTCGCCACCGGGGGCNCATTTTGATTCATGGTGACTCTTGTCGCATTTCCCCTTGTATCTTCACCAGTTAACATCTTTGGCAAAGACAGAGGATCGATTTGCCCATCTGGACTATTTGGGAAGCGATCTTCAGATACTTCCAAACTCAGCAAATGTCCATCTTGGCTAATTCTTACCACTGACTGATCTGGCACAGCAGCAATACGAATCTCGCCACCGGGGGCTGCGATATTGCCAGAATTAACGACGCTCCCAGCAATGAGGGTGACGTTTTGCCCTGGTTTAACTTCTAGGTTGCCATGATTAATGATTGGTGCGGGTTCTTTGGGGAAAGTAAAGGCGCTGGGATTTCCGATCAGTGAGGCATAGTTATTTTGACCTGTTGCACTAAACAACTGATTGTTAAATTTAATTCCAGTAGCGGTGGTAGCGGAAAAAGATGCGGGTATATTTAGTTGAGCATTTTTACCAAAAATAATTCCGGCTGGATTAACAATATATAGGTTAGAATTTCCTCCTGTTACTTTAATTAAACCGTTAATATATGAGGAGTTACCACCATTTACAGTAGTGATAATATTTTTGATTTTTTCAGTTGAAGAAAAGTTTACTATTTGACCTTTATTGACGTTAAATTGGCTGAAACTGTGGAAACGATTTCTGCCATCTCCTGATAGTCTACCGCCACTAATATTAAACTGATTGCCTGCTTTTTCAACTATTGTACTTGTACCATTTGTTGATGTCCTAATTGGTTGTGCTTTGACTACAGGAGGTAACAGTAAGTAGGCTAAATAGCTAATTGGAGATATTCTAGCTGCTATATCTGCAATTGGTGACAGGTATACAGTTGATAGTTATGAACTGTTTTTATTTTTAGTAACTTGAGATTTTTTTGTGTTTATTTCAGAGTCTTTATTTCCTATTTTTCTGAAAATATCTGTCTTTGGTTTAGTTTCTTTTTGAGATTCATGTTTCATATTACTCTCTCCGTTTACGATCGCAAAATAAATAGGAATAGCTAATGATTTTATTTGGCAAAATAATAATTAGAATCATCTTGATAC
>NZ_LGSU01000595.1 GCF_002260545.1 Hydrocoleum sp. CS-953
GGTTATGCCCGATAATTAAGATTCCTATTTCATGCTTAATGCACCAATCTATTACTCTTTTACTGGCTGTATGGAGATAATTTTCTACTCGACAATTTCGTTTGTGAGTTAATTTTTTTAATCTACGAGAATTACTTTGATTGTGGTTGGTTTTTAATTGAGATTGTAAACAAGAGCGCTGTTTATTATAAAAGGTGTTAATTGCTTTTAATGGTCTGCCTTTAATCAATAGAGGTGAAATTCCTGTTTGATTTGTAGTTACAGCGATTAAGTTATTTACTCCTAAATCTACTCCTGCTATTTGTTTATTTTCTGTAGTTGACTCCGATTTTTCATAGACTATTTCTATTATATAACAACTACTTTTGGGGATGATTCTTGCTTCTCTTATTTCTGTCTGTGAGGTGGAAATTTTGATTTCACTCATAGACAGGTGACAAATTCCTTTCTTTAAGGATTTTTTGTATATTGATTCATCTGGATAGGGCAGTATATTTCGGCCTTTTTTCTTATGTTTATATTTGGGAATTTTCGGTTTTCCTAGAAATTTATTTGGCTGTTTTTTCCACTCTCTTAAAGCGGCAAAATAACTTGTCCAACTTTGATCTAATCTCCTAATAATTTGCTTACTTACCTTGGTAGGCAAAGCTTGATAATCGTCACTTTTAGATACCTGGTGATAAAGTTCAGTAAAATTTAATTTCTTTTGCTCGNCAGATTTTTAGACAAAAAAGCCTTGTGGTCAATTTCAGACCAAAAAGGATGATTTTTTGATATGACATGACGTTCAACTAGCTTCATACCTTAATTGTAGCTGATAGGGACTCAATAGATGGACAAGGGAAAAAAACTTACTCATTTTAGTTTTATAGCTATAGTTATGAGTAAGTTTGATGAACTTTAGATAAGTTTTCCCTTTCTGTATTTACCCCCAAAAATACTAGCCAAGATTGCTCAAAGTGTGGGGAAACAGTTCCCAAAGAATTAAACATACGAACTCATTCTTGTCCACATTGCGGCATAGTAATAGACCGCGACTTAAATGCGGCGATAAATATAAAAAATAGGGCGACAGGGCATTTCGTCCTTAAAGCTCGTGGAGCCCGATGCAATGGCAGGGCAGCGAAACGAGAAGCCTACACTAAGCTGGCGCTATAGTGTGGGAGTATGTCAGATGTAGCATCTTATTGTGATTCAAGGGAAATCTTTAATGCAAATTACCAATACGATTCATTTCCGAAACCTAAAAGGAGATATTTTTGGTGGCTTGACTGCTGCAGTGGTGGCCTTACCAATGGCACTCGCTTTCGGCATTGCTTCTGGAGCTGGTGCTGCTGCAGGGTTATGGGGAGCAATCTTAGTCGGATTTTTTGCCGCTTTATTTGGTGGTACTCCTAGTCTGATTTCTGAACCCACCGGACCTATGACTGTCATTGTCACTGCTGTGATTGCCGAATTAATGGCCGCCAATCCTGAAAGTGGTCTGGCAATGGCCTTTACTGTAGTAATGATGGCGGGTATCTTTCAAATCCTATTTGGAGTCCTGCGATTGGGGAAGTATATTACAATGCTTCCTTACAACGTCATTTCGGGTTTTATGACAGGAATTGGCGTGATTCTGATTTTTTTGCAAATTGCTCCGTTTATCGGTCAAGAAACTCCCTCTGGTGGAGTAATTGGCGTGATTAAGGCTTTCCCTAATTTGATTGCCAATATTAATCAATGGGAAACGTTGTTAGGGTTAATTACTCTAGGAATTTTGTTCTTTTGTCCTGCTAAACTTAAAAAGTTAGTTCCTCCCCAACTGGTAGCTTTGGTAATTGGTACAGCGATTTCTTTTATTTTCTTTGGAAACATTGAAATTCGGACGATCGCTACAATTGGAGAAATTACCCCCGGTTTGCCACAACTGCAAATGCCTACATTTACCGCTGAAAATTTACGGTTAATGTTTGTGAATGCCATGGTTTTGGGTATGGTGGGTTCTATTGATTGCCTATTAACTTGTTTGGTTTCAGATAGTTTGACGAGAACTGAACATAAATCGAATAAGGAATTAATCAGTCAAGGGGTGGCGAATTTAATTACAGGTTTATGCGGTGGAATTGCTGGATCTGGAGCCACAACGGCAACTGTAGTTAGTATCCAAGCCGGGGGACGTACCGCTTTATCTGGGATTAGTCGTGCTTTAGCTCTATTGATTGTTGTGTTATGGGCGGCACCTTTAACTTCCGGAATTCCTCTAGCTGTATTAGCAGGAATTGTCTTAAAGGTGGGAATTGATATTATTGATTGGGGTTTCCTCAAACGGGTTCACAAAATTTCTTGGAAGGCTGCCGGAATTGTTTATAGTGTGGTACTACTCACGGTATTTGTGGATTTAATGGTGGCAGTTGCGGTGGGAGTTTTTATCGCGAATATTTTAACCATTGAACGTCTCGAAGAAATGCAATCTAATTCTGTCAAAGCTATTACTGATGCAGACGATAAAATCGTAATGACTGACGAAGAAAAGGAAATTTTGGAATTGGCAAATGGCCGAGTTTTGCTGTTTCATTTGAGCGGGCCAATGATTTTTGGAGTAGCCAAAGCGATTTCCAGAGAACATGGTGCCATTAGTAATTATGATGTATTGATTGTCGATTTGAGTGAAGTTCCAATTCTGGGGGTAACTTCTTCTTTGGCGATTGAAAATGCCATTCAAGAGGCGATTGATGCTGGACGAAATATAATTATGGTTGGAGCAACTGGAAAGGTAAAACGTAGGTTAGAAAATCTGGGAATTGCTGGCTTAATTCCAGAGAATTACTGGATGGGCGATCGCCTGACTGCACTTAAAGAAGGTTTACAAATAGTCAAGCAAAAAGAAAGCTCTGGCTATGAAGATATCCCAAAATCTGCTTTTCCCAGTTCTTGACATACTCCCGCTTGAGTTGCCTAAATTTGTTACTAATCTAAAATCTGTAAGCAGTAGGAGACTTAGAACGGAGTTTCCAGAACAAATCAACAAAGCTTATTTCAAAGCTGTTTTTTGGAGTGAATCATACTTTATTGCTAGCTGTGGTGGTGTAAGTGTTTCAGTGCTAAAAAAATACATAGACAATCAGGACGAACCTCGTAGATAACGCCCGGCTTTCCCATGGGACGCTCCCCTGCCGGAGAGGACGGGACTTCCCGCCTGGGAAGTTAAATTGGGGCTTACTGATTAAATATCAAAGCATTTACAGATAAAGGTTTTAGCTTTTTAGAACTGGAAAAATTACCTAGTTTTCAACTCTTTATGCTAAAAAAGGAGCGCATTTTGGGCGCATAGTTGAGCATAAAAATTACTCCCCTACTCCCCTACTCATTAAAAAAGACTTTTTCAGCAAACCCTAATTGTAGCTAATNGTTAAATTGGGGCTTACTGATTAAATATCAAAGCATTTACAGATAAAGGTTTTAGCTTTTTAGAACTGGAAAAATTACCTAGTTTTCAACTCTTTATGCTAAAAAAGGAGCGCATTTTGGGCGCATAGTTGAGCATAAAAATTACTCCCCTACTCCCCTACTCATTAAAAAAGACTTTTTCAGCAAACCCTAATTGTAGCTAATAGGGACTCAATGGATAGAAAACTGAACAAACTTACTCATTCTAGTTTTATAGCTATAGTTATGAGTAAGTTTTCGCTTTCTGTGTTTACCGAATTATTAGTTATTAATAATTAATAATTAAATAATTCTGGTTTAAAGCCTCCCCTTGGATAGGGAAAAAAAGTGCTAGGATATTT
>NZ_LGSU01000596.1 GCF_002260545.1 Hydrocoleum sp. CS-953
AAATTAGCTTTTTTACATCACAAATTTGGCAAAAAAATCTTTAACTAAAATATAATTTATAACTGAAATGACTACTTTATTTTACCGAAACTTTCGATTATTAATACTGGCAATACTAATAATTATTGTCTAAGGAAGTTCTCAAATCAGAGAGATTGCTTCCTTCCACTCCGTTCCAGTCGCAATGACTGGATAATAGTTTTTATTCAGATTTAATGTGATAAGTCAAATAAAAATTAGCTTTTTTACATCACAAATTTGGCAAAAAAACCTTAAATAAAATATAACTAATAACTGAAATGACTACTTTATTTTACCGAAACTTCCGATTATTAATCCTGGCAATACTAATAATTATTGTCTGGGGAACATCATCCTTTTTCACATTACCACGACTCGAAGACCCAGAATTAACTTCTCGCCTTGCAGTTATCACAACTTTTTGGCCGGGAGCTGATGCGGAACGAGTAGAAACATTAATTACAGAAAAAATAGAAGCAGAATTATCTGAAATTGAAGAAATTAAAGACTATGATTCTACTTCGAGGGTAGGANTACTAATAATTATTGTCTGGGGAACATCATCCTTTTTCACATTACCACGACTCGAAGACCCAGAATTAACTTCTCGCCTTGCAGTTATCACAACTTTTTGGCCGGGAGCTGATGCGGAACGAGTAGAAACATTAATTACAGAAAAAATAGAAGCAGAATTATCTGAAATTGAAGAAATTAAAGACTATGATTCTACTTCGAGGGTAGGAAGTTCAATTATTAATATTGAATTATTAGATTCAGTTGAAGCAACAAACGCTGATACAGTTTGGTTAAAAATTAGAGAGCAATTAAATCAAGTTGATTCCCAATTACCTGCTGGTACAAGTAAACCACGATTAGAGGAACTTGAAGTTAAAGCTTATGCTATGATTACTGCTTTAACTTGGTCACAAGATACTGAACCTAATTATGCAATTCTTACCCGTTTATCTGAATTATTGAAAGATGAATTATTGGCATTACCAGGAACAGAAAAAGTTGCCGAAGTTGGTAATCATCAGGAAGAAATAGTGGTAGAAATTGATGCAGCTAAGTTGGCTAGTATTGGTCTCACACCTCAACAATTATCAGCACAAATTCAACAGAGCGATGCTAAGGTTTCTTCTGGTTTATTTCGCGGTCAAAATAATGATTTAATATTAGAAGTTGATTCAGATTTAGATTCCTTGGAGCGGATTAAAAATATTCCAATTAGCTTTAGTAACCAAGGGCAATTTACTCGACTTGGAGACATTGCTGAAGTAAGAAAAACAATTGCTGAACCACCGAATGAACTGGCATTAATTAATGGTCGTCCGGCTTCTACTTTAGCTGCATTTGTAGAATCAAATTATCAAATAGACTCATGGGCAAGGTCGGCAGAAGCAGTGATAGAAAAATTCCGTCAAGAACTTGGTCAAGGTCTGAAACTGGAGATTATTTTTAATCAAAGTAATTATATTGAAACTCGTTTAAAAAGTTTGATTTTGAATCTATTAATAAGTGGGATGCTGGTATTTGGAATTACAGTATTTTTAATGGGTTGGAAATCTGCTATTGTTGTGGGTTTGGCATTGCCTTTGTCAAGTTGTATCGTTTTAGGAATGATGAAGTTTCTGAATGTTCAACTAAATCAAATGTCAATAACTGGATTGATTGTAGCTTTAGGATTATTGATTGATACAGCAATTATTGTTGTTGATGAAGTTACTAAAAATATAGTTTCAGGACTGAAAGCTGAAACTGCTATTAATAAGGCAATTAATCATTTATTTATGCCATTAACAGCATCAACTTTAACTACAGTTCTAGCATTTTTACCAATTGTTTTAATGCCTGGTACTGGTGGAGAATTTGTTGGTGGCATTGGTCTTAGTGTGATTTTTGCTGTTCTTTCCTCTTTATTTATTTCTCTAACTATAGGTTCTAGTTTGGCAGGTAAACTATACAATAATCATCATCATTATTCTCAGAATAATCAACAAAAATGGTGGCAAACAGGTTTTACAAATTCTTCTTTAACGGAAATTTACCAAGTCACTCTCAGAAGTATATTTAGCACTCCCTGGTTAGGAATATTATTGGGTTTAACTTTACCAATAATTGGTTTAATTCAAGTCGGCAATCTCCCTAAACAATTCTTTCCTCCTGTAGATAGAGACCAATTACAAATAGAATTAGAACTACCTGGTTTAAGCTCGATTGAAAAAACAAAAAATAAGGCTATAGAAGTCAGAAACTTAATGTTGAAACATCCAGAAATAGAAGAAGTGCAATGGTTTTTAGGACGNTTCCTCCTGTAGATAGAGACCAATTACAAATAGAATTAGAACTACCTGGTTTAAGCTCGATTGAAAAAACAAAAAATAAGGCTATAGAAGTCAGAAACTTAATGTTGAAACATCCAGAAATAGAAGAAGTGCAATGGTTTTTAGGACGTAGTTCTCCTCGGTATTTCTACAACATAACGTCAGGTAGACAAGCTGCAAATTATGCTCAAGGATTTTTACAGTTAGATTCAATTGCTAAGTCGGAATTAGTTAATAAATTACAAGCAGAAGTTGATACTGCATTTCCTGAAGCTCAAATTTTGATTAGAAAATTAGAACAAGGACCTCCTTTTGATGCACCAGTAGAAATGAGAATTTATGGTCCTAATTTAAAGGGTTTACAAGAATTAGGAGAACAAGCAAGAAGTCTGTTAGTTCAAGTTCCGAAAGTAACTCATACCCGCGACACTTTAAGTGAAATTAGACCCCAATTACAATTACAAGTAAATGAGGAAGAAATTCGTTTAGCAGGATTAGATCGAGCTTCCCTTTCCCANAAATTTTGATTAGAAAATTAGAACAAGGACCTCCTTTTGATGCACCAGTAGAAATGAGAATTTATGGTCCTAATTTAAAGGGTTTACAAGAATTAGGAGAACAAGCAAGAAGTCTGTTAGTTCAAGTTCCGAAAGTAACTCATACCCGCGACACTTTAAGTGAAATTAGACCCCAATTACAATTACAAGTAAATGAGGAAGAAATTCGTTTAGCAGGATTAGATCGAGCTTCCCTTTCCCAACAATTAGAAACCTCATTGGAGGGAAATTTAGGAGGTTCAATAATTGAAGATACGGAAGAATTACCAGTGCGAGTGCGAGTATCGAATGCTCAACGGGGAGACCTTAGCAAAATTACATCTCTAGACTTACAACCTACTAACTCTAGTCTAAATCAAAACCGATTTAGTGCAACTGATACAATACCTCTATCAGCTTTAGCAGAATTAGAATTACAGCCAGAATTTTCAGTTATTAGAAGACGTAATGGGAGACGAGTAAACTTAATTCAAGGTTTTATTGCTGCTGGGGTGTTACCTTCTGAAGTTTTGAACGGGTGGCAACAACGGTTAAATGATTCCAACTTTGAGTTACCCTCTGGGTATTGGTTGGAAGTTGCTGGAGAGTCGGAACAACAAGGTAATACTGAAGCAAATTTGTTTTCTACACTGCCTCTTGTATTTTTGTTAGCAACTTCAATTTTAGTTTTATCCTTAAATTCCTTCCGAGCAACTGCCATTATTGGCGGAGTCGCCCTTTGTGCTATTGGTTTAGGATTTTTCAGTTTATGGTTATTTGGTTATCCCTTCGGTTTTATGAGTCTCATCGGCACATTTGGTTTAGTGGGAGTTGCCATTAATGACTCAGTAGTAGTTTTAGCTGCCATTCTGGAAGACTCCGAAGCATCCAT
>NZ_LGSU01000597.1 GCF_002260545.1 Hydrocoleum sp. CS-953
CCACACTCCCCACACTCCCCACACCTCCTACAGTCCCTACTCCCTAATTAAAAAGAAATAATCAAATAATCATTTTGGAACTTTGCCCCAGTAACAGGTTTTCCACTCAGAGGTGGAGGAAGGAAAATATTTCTTCTCTGGTCTCCCGCTTCAATTGTCACCTCTGGTCCATATTGAGTAAGTCCAATTTGTTTTTTATCAAAACTAGGCAAAAATAAACTTACTTGACTTTTTTCAATATCTATGATAATAGGTTTAGGAGCCTTCACTGCTTGACTAAAATCTGGCAGAGCATCCATTATAGGTTGCCAATCTTCAGTAGAACGACGAGGAATAGAAGTTACAGATAATGGTGAAAATTCAGCACTAATATTATCTATCAAGTCTGCTTGATTGAGAATTACTCCCCCTACAGTAACATTAACTTGTTGGGCACTTCCCCATAAATATCTTGCCGTGGCGATCGCTGCCTTATCATTTGTAGTAACCAGATATGCTGCTACCCTATTTGGGTCAGCTATAGTAGATTTGGCATTATCTAAAAGTTCATTAATTTTCTCGGTCGGTTGAGAAAAATTATCCCCTGTCCAATCAACATTCAGAATAGCACTACTAATAGGTTGAACAAATGGAGAAATAGCTTTGTAAAGGTCTGAGTCGAGAATAACTTGACGGAAGCGACGAATATACCAACTCATAATTTCCGCCGAACCCAAAAGTCGTAAAGTCTCCTTATCTCCCGTACCATCGTAAATAATTACATCATATTCCCCACTAGCACTATATCCCCGCATAGTATTAATAGTCAAAATTCCTTCTACTCCTGGTAATACTCCCAGTTCTTGACCATATACCTTTTTAAAGAAGGGTGTACGGATATATTCAGCTTCTAATTTTTTCAGTTCTTCCCAACCGCTTTCTAGTAAACTTGCTGCCTGAATATTGACTGCTTTGAGATTCGACTCTATTTCTGTAGGTTGAGGACCAATATCAGCACCTAATATCAAGGATAATATTGAAGCAGGCTCTTGTCCCACAAATAGAACTTTTTTACCTTGGCTAGCGTATCGTTTAGCAGTGGCAAATGCAATAGTTGTTTTACCTGTGCCACCTTTACCCAAAAATGTATAAGTAATAGTCATTTCTTATTAGTTTCAAAAAAAAATTATATTTTTAAATAATTTAGTCTACTTTACTTAATCTTGATTAACCATTTCGTTTAGTCTTTTCCGAAAACCTCGTAAAGCAGGACTTCTACCAACCTCACCACTTTGAGTTAAAACTTCTGCCACCAACTCCTGAATTAGTAATTTTGGCAATGTGGAACTGGTGGAAACTTCTTGGTAATCTTCTCCTTAACATTTTTATGACTTACGCAAAGGTACTATCTATAGAGTTCAAAAACTATTACGTTATAGTTTTGAGCGCTATATATATGGTATTTGTGTAAGTCCTAATTTTGCTCAGAATAATTGCAGAAAAATCAAGGGACAATTCTTTCGACTACTACTCCCTACTCCCTACTCCCTACTCCCTACTCCCTACTCCCTACTCCCTAATCAAAAATTGAGCATTGGGTAGGAGTAAACTGAAAGTCAAGCAATACTCAAAGCCAGACTTTTTTTATAATTTACTCTCATACCCAATGCTCTACTTTTAGTATTCGTTAGGAAGCTGGTTCTATTTCATCTTCAAAAAACCAAGTGCCCATTTTTTCTTCAAATTCGACCCAGTAGCCAATTCCACTACCGTCTACCATTTTGAATTCTTTAATTGTACCAATGGGATTTTGCTTCAATCGATTGATTATATTGTTAGGTATNAATTCGACCCAGTAGCCAATTCCACTACCGTCTACCATTTTGAATTCTTTAATTGTACCAATGGGATTTTGCTTCAATCGATTGATTATATTGTTAGGTATCTTTTGTTTTATACCTTTTACTTTAACTTGTTGACCAATTTCCATTTTTGTTTACAGTGTTCTTCGAGTGGTATTAATCAATCCACAGTTTATCTGAAATTAGTGCTTCAGCACAGTTTTATCATACTAAGTCAAAAGTCAAAAGTCAAAAGTCAAAAGCTAAATATTGGTGCGACTGAGGGATCTATCTGTAGTACTGGGATTTTCTCCACTTATTTAACTATTTACATGATAGGGATGAAATTCGCTACATCTAAAATTTACTTAATTTTTGCCCCATAACAATCTCTTAGAACGACTAACTAGACTTAATTTTACCCATTAATTTCTACTGTAAAATCGGCCATAATATACTCTGCTATCTCAAGTAATTTATTTATATGCTGGCCAAAAGAATTTTACCTTGTCTTGATGTTAATGCAGGCCGAGTCGTCAAAGGTGTCAACTTTGTGAATCTTCAAGATGCTGGAGACCCTGTGGAACTAGCCCAGGTCTATAATGATGCTGGTGCTGATGAGTTGGTATTTCTAGATATTACGGCCACTCACGAAGACCGAGATACAATAATAGATGTGGTTTATCGCACTGCAGAGCGGGTTTTTATTCCTCTGACAGTGGGAGGCGGTATTCAATCCTTAGAAAATATTAAAAATTTATTAAGAGCCGGTGCAGATAAAGTAAGTATAAATTCAGCAGCAGTCCGTAACCCTGACTTTATTAATCAGGCCAGTGACCGTTTCGGAAATCAATGTATTGTAGTAGCTATTGATGCTCGTCGTCGTTCAGATCCAGATAACTTAGGATGGGATGTCTATGTGCGAGGTGGCCGAGAAAATACTGGCAAGGACGCGATCGCCTGGGCAATAGAAGTAGAAAAAAGAGGGGCCGGAGAGCTGCTTGTCACAAGTATGGATGCTGATGGAACCCAAGCTGGTTATGACTTAGAACTTACGAGGACTATAGCAGAAAGTGTTCAGATTCCTGTAATTGCTTCTGGGGGTGCGGGTAACTGCCAGCATATTTTTGAGGCTTTAACAGAGGGGAAAGCAGAAGCAGCATTGCTTGCTTCTTTACTACATTATGGTCAACTAAGTGTAGCAGAAATTAAAGATTATCTGGCTGGCCATCAAGTGCCTGTAAGACAAAGTTAATTTGACCTGGACTAAGAAGGAATGAGTTGGTTAGGACATAGACTGATGATGAACTTTACCCAGGGAAATGTTTTTCCTTCTGTTCCCTATTCCCTGTTCCCTGTTCCCTGCCATAAGTTGAATTTTAGATTTTCTTAGTAAGAATACTTAGATATATTTTTAAGAAATGTTGTTAGAATAAAAGACATTGTTACAAAACGTAACTTATGTTGGTCACGATTCTAATACTTGATGTTGCTTTAGTCGCTTGGGCTCTGCATTTGATGCAAGAGTCGTTCTATCATCGAGAATTTTCTCTGATGCTAGCAGGTATTTTAGTTGGTATATCTGCTGCAGCAATGATGGTGGTTTATTTTCTCATGGGTACTTGTATGACTCACTTAACTGAGATGTCTCAACATTCCTACACATATTTTTAAGCTTCTCATCAGGGTATGATGTTCCTTAACAAGGCCAGATACCCTGATATACCTGAAGTCAGAATTCAAAAGTCAGAAGGCGCGAAGTTAGATAGGGGAGCAGTCAGATTGTTAATGTAATGTATAGAAGTGAAATTCGCAGCACGGACTAAGTTTGAGATGCTTGAGAATGTTCTATAGAAGCCCTAAACGTATCTCCAGAAAATAGGTTGGAGGTAGAATTAATTGATAAAAAATAGGTAATAATTGATTTGATGATTGGATGAGTGGCAGATATCTAATACACC
>NZ_LGSU01000598.1 GCF_002260545.1 Hydrocoleum sp. CS-953
GTAGATAGGTGATTAGTTAATATTGATTATGATTCAATTACAATTATCTTGATGGGTGAAAATATAATATAGCAATCCTAAATAGGTTGTAATATTTGATCGTAGGGATTTGGTCTCCAAACCCAGGAAAAAATGGGATTGGGAAACCAAACCCCTACAGTTTTTCTCACAAATAATTTAGGATTAGTATATATTCTTTAATTATTAGTATTCCAGAAAAAAAAATCTGCCCCACCAGTTTTTACCTTGGTAACCTCTCAATAATACTTGACTTTGCCAACAAGCCAAAATTTTATTGTGTTAAGGAGTAACTGTTAGGACAGATTTAGATGTTAGGTTTTAATAATTGACAGGATTTTACTTGTACAGCTCAGTTGAGAGTCGGAATGCTAAGATTCCTGGGATTAGAGCAATTACTAAAGCAACCAATACTTGGGTATCAGATAAAGGCATAATTCAAAACTCCTAATGTTTGTAGTTGACTTTGCAGTTAATTTTCCATATTTTACCTATAATTGGCAAATTCACAGACTGTTATTTTTACAAATTGAAACAAACATTAAATTTTTTCCTTCTTCGACACTATCCTTATCCTGTATCTAACTGTGGGGTTTGCCACTCAGAACCCTTGTCTTAGCATCTACTTGAATACTTAATATAAGTTAATATAATTCAACAAAAGAAAATATTTTTCAATAAAAATAGACTTGGTAACACTCTAGTATATATAACCCATTTGGGATCGATCTATTGAAAAATAGATGCTGTGATGGTGAGATGGGGTGTATTGGAATATTTTTCCATCTTTTCGGTGTATTTCCTCATATCCACAGATGACTCGGTGCCTCAAAAATTTAGTCCCAGGCAAAGATACCAAATGGCTTCTATAATTATTTATTACGCTAATAATTTTTGCAGTTTCTACTATATTTTTTTATTAGTATTAATTTTTGAATTTTTGCCTAGAAATACTTTTGCTAGATTGGAGAGAAAAATTTCAAATTTTTCGGCGCCGTTTTCAACTACAATGATGTCGTATTCGTCTTGAAAATCCATTTTAGTTATCAGTTATACTAGGGAATAGGGAATAGGGAACAGGGAACAGTTGNGCAAAGATACCAAATGGCTTCTATAATTATTTATTACGCTAATAATTTTTGCAGTTTCTACTATATTTTTTTATTAGTATTAATTTTTGAATTTTTGCCTAGAAATACTTTTGCTAGATTGGAGAGAAAAATTTCAAATCAACTATATACATTGAAGTACATTGAAGTATAACTTATAGTTTTGAAATAGTTAGCTCCCTGATTTAGAGAGCTAACTTATAGAAATTTGAGACAAGAAAAATTTTCTCTATTTCTCTACTTATTCATAAATCCAGGGAGTTAAAGTTGGCTGCCATGATACTAACTCTTCCTCTTGAAACCAAAGACTAATTTCTGTTTGAGCAGTCTCAATCGCATCAGAACCATGTATTAGATTACGGCCAACAGTAACTCCATAATCACCACGAATAGTACCAGGTTCAGCACTCAAAGGATTAGTTGCCCCAATAATTTTTCTCGCAGATGCCACAACCCCTTCACCTTCCCAAACCATTGCGACTACAGGGCCAGATGTAATAAATTGTATTAAGCCTGGGAAAAAAGGTCTTTCTTTGTGAACATCATAGTGTTTTTCAGCTAGTTCCTTACTTACACTCATAATTTTTAGACCCACTAGGGTAAAACCTTTTGTTTCAAAGCGACTAATAATCTGGCCTACAAGTCCTCTTTGGACACCATCGGGTTTAATCGCGATAAAAGTGCGTTCCAAACTGATACTCCTCAAAAATTTGCTCAATAGTAATACTTTACAATACAGAGCAGACCAGAGTTGAGTCTATAGCACTATAGTTTTTTATCTCAGGTTTATAGTTCATAAAAATATAGTCAAATATGACATATCCTTATTTGACAGGTGTGACTCTGACGCTCGTGTTAGCGAAGCTCCTCCGAAGGAGGCACTACAACACCACGCCAGTTGCTTCAAGTCGGGAGACCCGCCCAACGCACTGGCTTCTCTATTCCATAGTCAAAAACAAAAGGGAGCTGCTTTTCTCATAATATTTAGAGAACCGTTCACATCAGCATTAATTAATCCAATGCTTGCAGTACAATACAAACCTCTCTTTACTCTTTTCGGTGAAAAGGTGACTTGATTATTATGACCTTCCTTGTACACTGGAATCAAATCATTATCTGTAAAACTCGATGCGGAGGTATAAGATTCTTCTGTAATTATTACATCTATCCCTACCATTTTGGCTTTATAAGATAACATTTCTATTAACCTGTTATAGGGAACAGATACAAAATTTTGATTATTTCTTTTCCCTAAGTTGATCTTCTGCTTCGACTGTGGATTGTGTCCTATTATTAGTGTTCCTCTGCATCTGATTAATCAGGGTATTAATAATCAAACGAGATGATTTATGAAGATAATCGTTGATTTTAAATTCTCTTTTATTGCAAAGCTTTTTCAGCCTCTTACTCCATTGATTTTCTTTGAGTTGAGATTGTAAGGAACTCTTAACTTTGTTGTAGTATTGATTTATAGATTTTAACGGTCTGCCATTGATCACTCTTGGGTTTGATTCCGGCGCCCTTAAAGGTTAATGTAGCTAAGTTGTTTAATCCTATATCAATACTGGCAAAACGATTGTTCTCTAGCTCGTATTGTTTCTCGGTCGCTTCATAAATAACCTCAATTACATAATGATTAAGTCTGGGAATGAGACGAACTTGTTTAAGAGCGTGAAGTAGGTACTAATATTTTTAGATAAATGCCTGTTTTACTGGGATTAATAATTCCTTGTTTTAATTGCTTCTTGCTGATGGCTTGTATGGTATAAACTACAAGATTTATTCCCTTTACTTTATTTTTATATCCACCGAAGACGAGGACGAGATTTAAACTTTGATGGGTTCTGTTGATAAACTTCGTTTGCTGCTAAAAAGCAATTCATGTGTTTCTATCTAAAATCATCAAGATTTGTTGAGATACTTTAGCTGGAATTGNTCTCGGTCGCTTCATAAATAACCTCAATTACATAATGATTAAGTCTGGGAATGAGACGAACTTGTTTAAGAGCGTGAAGTAGGTACTAATATTTTTAGATAAATGCCTGTTTTACTGGGATTAATAATTCCTTGTTTTAATTGCTTCTTGCTGATGGCTTGTATGGTATAAACTACAAGATTTATTCCCTTTACTTTATTTTTATATCCACCGAAGACGAGGACGAGATTTAAACTTTGATGGGTTCTGTTGATAAACTTCGTTTGCTGCTAAAAAGCAATTCATGTGTTTCTATCTAAAATCATCAAGATTTGTTGAGATACTTTAGCTGGTATTGCTTGATAATCTGATTGAGTAGAGAGTGTTTTTTGCAGGTCGTAATAGTGACGATAATTATTTTCAAAGATGAAAGATTGACGAACTAAATAATTGGCATAGTTATAAAGATTTTTCGACAAGAAACATAGTCTGTCAATTTCATCATAAAACCGATGTGTTGGTTGAATAATATGTCTCTCTACTAATTTCATAAATCATTCTTGTTAAAATCATACCATAGATTCGAGAATTTAGGAATTTTGATTTTTATTTAGTCTGGAATTACCAGCCAATTTCATTATACTATTAAACATCTGGCCTTTGAGTTATTAAATTTTGTCAAAGATTTAGTAGCTCTTTTATACAAGTAAACGGAGATATTTGACATCACTTGACTATATAT
>NZ_LGSU01000599.1 GCF_002260545.1 Hydrocoleum sp. CS-953
CTATATATAATTAAGAAATAGGTAAGAATTTAGCTAGTTAGCATTTAGCTTTTCCTAAATGATACAAAAACAGCTTTTAAATATATTCAAGCAATAACCAAGGTTAGCTGATGACTAATTTCATTTGGAAGTTGAATTATCCTTGGAGATTAATTTCTCGTTTAGTATGATAATAAGTAGGGGTTAACAGACACCCCTACAATCTGATAGCTTTTTGGCAGCATTATACAGGAAATTATTGCAGAAATACAATTAACTAAGGTGCGATAAAATATGGTTAATGAATTAAGGGAAGGTGACAATCTAATTTCTGTTAATTATGACAGTTTGTTAGAAAAAATTTTAAAGAAATTACCAGAACAAAATCTGTTTAAAATATCGACCGACCGCCGACGTTTACTGATAAATATTGATGAGGTAGCTGCATCTATTGCTACTACAAATATTCAAAATCCTTTAAGCACTACGAAGGGTGTTCGTATTGCTAGTATAAATTTTGTAAACCGAGAAAAGTTTTTGACTCAAATACGAGAAATAAAAGACTATTTGATAACTAATTTAGAATCTACAGAAGGAATAGGAGATATTGATAGTTTTGTCGATAGTTTAATTGTGAATTTAACATATTTTCAGGGGCGTGCTAGTAAGCTAGGTTTATCTTATCCTTTTAACGAAAGTTATACGGACTTGCAAAAACAAGAGTTAATTTTAGATTCTCAACTTCCTGGTAGTAATTCTTTACTGAAATTCCATAAACTGACAATTACAGTGGGAAATATTACGGCGTTTCAGTCTCAGCTCAAAACAGGAATTAAACGGAGTATTCAAAATAATTTTGATTCCGAAGACCCAGAAGATATTGAAGATATTTATCATCTTTTAGAAAGAAAAATTGAGGATAGAAACTCAGATTTTAATCAACTGCAAAGACTGGTAGATGAGGAAACTTTAGGTAAGTTAAAAAAGGAAGCGAAAATTATATATTTAGAACATTTATTAGAGAATATTGAGACTAATGATAAGCCAGGAGTCATTTATCTAAGAGATTTAATTCGGCGTTTGAAATTAATTGAGCAATATATTAATGATGAGTCTAAAGCTGATGGATATTATGATGTTTATTATGGTGGAGAAAGTTTTAATTACCGGGATATTTTTGCCCGTGCTGAAGTTTTTGATGCACTGCCAATTATTCCAATTATTGATGGTAATTTGGGAGAAACTACAAATAGAGAAACAGGAGAAACTCAATTTGTTTTGGGTTTGAAAATGAAGTTGGATGGGAAAGTACAAGCTAGGGGTGGAAAAGAAGTTTTTGATTATAATTTGGAGATAATTACTCATAATAATTCTGAGGAAAATGAGGCGTTAAAGGCTAATCCAGAGAAAAAGAAAACTTGGGCAAGAAAAATATTGACGCGAGCTTTTTTATACTATTTTGTATTTTCTTGCCCAAATCCAAATGGAAAGAATTATCATTCCGATGATGAGTTAAATTATAAGCCTATCCCTAAATTTGATGAAAATGTTTTGCCTGTATTGAAAGGAGATAATGATGATGAAAAAGATAAGATTTTTCGGGGGTTGATAGAAGGATTTAAGAAATATGGAGTGAAGCAAAAAATCGAGAAATTAAGGGGTTTAGTCAGAAACTTTTTAGACAGAGGGAAAAAATTACCTAACTGTATAGAAAGACGGGAAATTTGTATTAACAAACGAATTATCAAAACTGATGATGATAGTTTGTTTCAAGGTAATTTTTTTCACGATGATTTAAGAGAGAATTATAAGAAATGTCTGAGGTATATTTTTCTGGTTGAAGAAGGAGTAAGTAATCGAGCAGTCTGTCAACTACCTGCAAGTATTAAGATAGAAGATATTCGTTATTTTGAAGGAAGCGATCGCCAAAGTTTTCAGTGGGAATATGATGTTGAAGGAATTAAAACATTGCCTGTAATGTGGATACCTGATACAGATACTTGTCGGCGAATTTATCACGAAAATTTTGTGCAGAAAGGATATAAATTTATGCTGTTTAGTTACAATAATGAACGTTTAAAATCAGGAAAAAATCAATTAAATTCGACTCAAGCATTTATCTATCGTTTTACTTGGATATTGTTATCTTATCTTTGTTTACTAATTTTATTAGAGCAATATTCAGGAGAAGAAAAAGAATTATTTATCCCAATGGTGCGACTCCATGAAGGAACCCATGAAAATCCTTTTCCTGCTGAAAAGTTTTTGGCTAATCTTGCTAAAACATTAGCTTTTATTTTTAGCAAAAAATATCGGTGTAACTCTCAAGGTTTTCGGGTAAGTAACAGTTATATTAGAAATGGTTTAAACTCCCTATATTCTGTATTACCTAAAAAGTTTAGCTTCAATCATAATTCTGACTCTACTTTATTAGATAAACTAGCAATTATTATTGTCTCTAGCAAACTGAGCGACTCCAGAACAGGTAGTCAAAATCGTAAAGATAGAATTGCCAATTTATTTGGAGAAGTAATAACTATTCAACGGTTAGAAAATGGCAGTGTAAAAATTCAACCTTTGACTAAATTTTTTGATAACTATCAACTCCGAAAGATGTATGAAGAACCACCTGTTTTAATGGATAAAATTAGCGAACTTTGCTTAGAAGGATATCAACACTTTTTATATGTGGCACAAGCACCTTATACCAGTAAATTACATATTACTCAACAAGAAGAGGAAGAAAGATTATATTTTATGTCGCCTACTATTATTAACACGATGAAACAAAACCGAGATGACATAAAAATATATCCTGTGCTTTTTGATAAATATTATGTGCGAAAACTGGAAAAGAACAAAAAAATAGGGGTAAAATCTTTGTACATTCAAGACACTAGACAATTAATGAATCTTGCTGAAGATAGTAGTCAAAAATCAGTGGTATTTTTCAATTTGTTTAATGGCATTTCTGTGGGTAGGGAAGCAGAAAGATTTTATAATGGCGTTATTTCCTATTCCACTTTGTTAGGAAAATATTATTCTGGAGTGATGGATGATGAGGATATTCGGCAAGGTTTGGTTTATGATAGTTCATTGAAAAATGATATTCTTCAATATCTGACTTTTTTCCATTTTTCCAGGTTTGAAAAACAGGAGAAAGATAGTAGTAATTTAAGTTTAAAATTAGACCCTTATGAAAATATTATTGGCGATGAAGCCTTGGGAAGTTTGGCAATTTTTCCTCAGATGACAGAAAGTATTGAGTTTAATGCTTTGGCTTTTTTGACAGAAGTTAATGATGCTGTTGATGGAGTTGTTTTTTAACAGGAGGTTGGGAAAATAAGTCTTAGATAAATAGTAGAAATATTTGAACTTATATCAATTTTTAGTAGGGGTTTGGTCTCCAAACCCTTTTATCTAAACCTCTTCCACACTCCCAACTTCAGGAGAAAACTTGACTGCGAAGCGAGTTATTTTTGTATTTGATATTAATGACAGAGTTAGTAGGAGTAAATTATCAGTTTTTGTGACTATTACGATCTGAAAAAATCTTAGTTAATGAGCGATCGCTAAAAATTTAGCAGCTTTCTCAGGAGTAAAATTTAATATGGAAAATTCTGAGACTATCTATATCTAAGAGTCAGGAAAAATTTGTCTTTGCCAAAGATATATCTCCAAACTACACTTAGACATTTTCGGGAAAATTTCTAAATTTTCTCTCAAATTCCCAAAGTGGAAAATTTTGAGACTATCTATATCTAAGAGTTAGGAAAAATCTGCCTTTGCCAGCTATATCTCTCTCCAC
>NZ_LGSU01000006.1 GCF_002260545.1 Hydrocoleum sp. CS-953
TTAACAATTAACAATTAACAATTAATAATTAATAATTACCAAAATATTGTGGTTTAAAGCCTCCCCTTGGATAGGGGATAATAAATAAAAATTTTCCTGTTCGTCAATCCTATCCGTTTTCAAGGAGAGGTAATTCGCCCACTCTTAATTCTTGAACTCTTCTGAAAAAGAAGAGAATTGATTAGAAGGAAAATTTTTGTCTTTTTTTTCCCTGAAAGGATAGGTTTTAAACCTGAATTTTGCAGTAGAAACAGAGGCGTTGTTGAATTACTGTATGATTTTTCTATATTTTGAATTAGATTTATAGATTGATTACCATTCAGAATCATAGCTAAGAATGAGCAACGCCAAAACAGAAGCTTAAATATGACCTAAGTATAGTTCATAAAAATATCGTCAAATATGACATATCCTTAATTTTGCAGGTATTACTCTAACTGGGTGAACTACACACCCTCTATCCCATGGTCAAAGACATTTGGGACTACTTTTTCTTTTCCTCTTTGATTTGATTATCTCCCTGATTCAATTTCTACTTGGTCAT
>NZ_LGSU01000060.1 GCF_002260545.1 Hydrocoleum sp. CS-953
GCATGGGAGAATCTACCAGGATTTCTCAAAGATTTATTGTAATGGCTGTGTTAATAAATTGTCAATAGCTATAGCAAACAGGACAATAGGAAAACCGCACACCCTAGCCCGGCTTTCCCATACAACGCTCCCCTAATAGCTGCCGCACTTGCTCCGCCTTTTCGTATAGGGAATGCTCCGCTTTCCATGTCGGCGACAGCCGTTAACGCGCGTTGTGCGCTAGCTAAACGGGAGAGCGCGGGACTTCCCGCCGGGGAAGTTAAAGAAGGTTTTGAGTTAACTTTTGACCTAATTTGTAACCATTCAGCGGTTAGCTGAATCTTCAGTAATCCATAATAATTATGGTGCTGGTTTATCGTAATAGTCGTACATTGTAATTATTTTTTTTACAAGACATGGTAGTGGGAAAATCTTGCTCCCCTGATAGATATTCCTGCTTCCTGTATACCATTACTATGCAAGACTACCATAATTATTACTTATAAACATTGTGGTTTTTACTTAAATTTGCCTTGTTTTGAACTTAGATATAAATTTTTCAGAGAATTTTAATATTTTTTGAGAATTATATTTTTTTTGATATCATTAAGAAGTATTAAGTACCAATTACTTTTTATGAATGAACTACAGATGCTTTTGGAGAAAAGAACACTAGAAAGTGTTATTATTGCAATAGTTATTGGAGGGGGCATAAGTTACCCGGCTTATAGTCAACCCCAAGCCAAAAATCAACAGTTCTCACTCCCTTTAAATGTTAGTATCAACTTCAATCCACCAAATGATGATGTTCCAAAAGGAACGGTAAGTGGTGGTACTCGCGGTCAGGTCAGATTTAGCGCGGGAGGTTCTACACCTAAAAGTTCAATAGGTGGCGGTACTCGTGGCAACGTAACATTTGCCTCTCCGGGAAAATCAACTCCTAAAAGTTCAACAGGTGGCGGTACTCGTGGCAACGTAACATTTGCATCTCCAGGAAAATCAACTCCTAAAAGTTCAACAGGTGGCGGTACTCNAAGTTCAACAGGTGGCGGTACTCGTGGCAACGTAACATTTGCATCTCCAGGAAAATCAACTCCTAAAAGTTCAACAGGTGGCGGTACTCGTGGCAACGTAACATTTGCCTCTCCAGGAAAATCAACTCCTAAAGGTTCAACAGGTGGCGGTACTCGCGATGGTATTAACTCAGGAAACAATATTTCTAATTCTAATATTCTGATACCATTAACACCAGAAACTAATTACGGCCAAACTGTATCTGCACGTCCAACAATTTTTGTCTATATTCCTGAAATGTCTACACGGAGCGATCGCTCACTATAGATTAAAATTACATTTTACTCTAATCTAGACTAGACATCTCCAATTATCAAAAATAAAATCACTTTATATGATTTACATGATGTACCGACATTTAAAATGCTAGGAATAAACTTTGGATTGAGTGAATAAACTGCAAATAATATCTTTCATTATTGGATAGATATATTACTTTTCGGCGGCTTTTTCAGAATTGTAANAATCTAGACTAGACATCTCCAATTATCAAAAATAAAATCACTTTATATGATTTACATGATGTACCGACATTTAAAATGCTAGGAATAAACTTTGGATTGAGTGAATAAACTGCAAATAATATCTTTCATTATTGGATAGATATATTACAATGATTATTACCAGGTAGTTTATTAGAATAATTCCGTGGAAAAGAAAATAAATATTTATGGATACAGGAAATTTTAATAGAACAAAAATTAATTGTAGATAGTATAGAACAGAATATATAT
>NZ_LGSU01000600.1 GCF_002260545.1 Hydrocoleum sp. CS-953
AATTTGAGATTCTGTTATGGGTAGTAAGTTTGGTTTATTTAAGTCGGGAATAATTCTGTTTTTGGTTGGCTGTTTGCTACAAATAACATTTGTGATAATTTCACAGACTACTACTATTCAAGCAAAAGCTCAACAGCTATCAAATTTTCAGGTATCTCAGGAAGCCCAGGTATTGCCAATTACAGCCCAAGCTCAAATATCTGGTCAAATAATTAATTTGGAGGTGGCGAAAACTCCTAAAGAGCAAGCAATGGGTCTGATGTATAGGACTGAATTACCTGACGATCAGGGAATGCTATTCTCTTTTGACCCTCCTCGGAAGGTTAATTTCTGGATGAAAAATTGCAAAATATCTCTTGATATGATATTTATTCGGTCTGGTGTGGTTAAGGCGATCGCTCTTGATGTTCCTCCTTGTTTAGCCGATCCTTGCCCTTTGTATGGATCTGGTGTGCCAGTTGATCGAGTTATTGAAGTGCGGGGAGGACGTATTAGGGAATTAGGTTTGAAGGTTGGAGAACGAATAATAATTACTAAAAATTAGATACTCTGAAAAGTTTATCTGAAAATCAAACAGAATAAATTGGCAGTAAACACAAGAAAAGTAGTAATAAACTAGGATTTTTGTCTCATATAGAGCCGAGCAAAATGAGAAGTTGTATATCCTCATCTATGAACTGCGACTTCTAAAAGAAGGAAATTCTGAATTATGGTTGACAAAATTTAAGAAAACTTTTTATTATTTTACTTGTTAGGTATATACAGTAAGATTATAATTTGCTATACTATAATACCAAATTACATTTATTCACCTAATGTTCTGTTGGTTCAAGATAAAGCTTGTCTTGTTGAGAGTCTACTTTGTACTTGACTTGATTTAATGAATTGGTGTGAGAGAGATCGAATTTTGTGCTGGTCNCGAAAACTATAATACCAAATTACATTTATTCACCTAATGTTCTGTTGGTTCAAGATAAAGCTTGTCTTGTTGAGAGTCTACTTTGTACTTGACTTGATTTAATGAATTGGTGTGAGAGAGATCGAATTTTGTGCTGGTCTAAAAACTTAGCGATCTGTTTTTATGCACAAAAATAACTACAAAAAATGTTTGTATTGTAAGTAGGAATATAATATACAAGCATTCCAGTAAAGTTATTGTATAATCAAATGACTGGAGCAAGGTTCCCCTCATAAGTGGTGATGGTTTTAATCAAACACAACTACTTAAATTTTATACCCTAACTGCTTATGTTTTTTTGACTTAAGTAATAATTCAATAGCAAATTTTATGTAATTTTGACTGGCAGCAATAATAAGTTATTTTTAACTAGCTATCAGCTAAAATTGAGTCTTTTCTGATTGCTGAATCTTTATTGCTGACTGGTATTCAAAAATCTTGGATTTCAGCATAGTCAAACTTTTTGAGAAGGTTAAAATATCCCCTTTCAAATAATTGAAAAGCTGACTTATTTTTCAACTTCAATGTATATATAGCACTACCCATTAAGCTGTTTGATAGTTGTACAAACTGAAAATCTAATTGTAGTAAACTTTTAAATCACTGTATTAAGTGCATAACTTTCTTGGGCGTAGCAGTATATATTTTGAGAAATTCTAATTTGACTAACATTTATCTGAACTACTACCTGATTTTGCGGAATAGTAAGGGTGACTTATGTAGATCCAAACCGAAGGAACCTCAAGCTATCTTGTTGTTTTGATAAGTAACTTCTGGCTTTTGTTTAGTTCATCAAAAAAGTTTTTGAATTTGGTTCTAATACCATTTTTGTGAACAATGCACTTAATAATTGTTACTCAGACCTGATTACACAGATTACTCTCATCTTTTGTTAAGTGGAACTTAATGGAGAAATGGTATAAAAATTTAGAGCTATAGAACAGATAAAAAACTGGCTGACCCTAGGTTGAGACACAAAAATATTGACTTTATGATAGTCAACAATTGCTTAGTCAAGAGTAAGCATTCAGCCATCAGCTAGNGAACAATGCACTTAATAATTGTTACTCAGACCTGATTACACAGATTACTCTCATCTTTTGTTAAGTGGAACTTAATGGAGAAATGGTATAAAAATTTAGAGCTATAGAACAGATAAAAAACTGGCTGACCCTAGGTTGAGACACAAAAATATTGACTTTATGATAGTCAACAATTGCTTAGTCAAGAGTAAGCATTCAGCCATCAGCTAGAAAGAGGAATTAGTTTCCAAGGAGAGTTAAAATTCAGACATGAAAAAGGTCATCGCCTAAACTTAGTAGGTATTACTTTAAGGCATCTTTTTGCGCAGCATGACCTAGGAAAAACTGTTTGCGTAGCATTCCAAAGGATGAGATGAATAGCTAATAGCTGAATGGTTAAAGTCAAGGTAAAAAATATTAATTTCATTGACTTGGAAATTCTCTCAAATATGTAACGTATATATTTTATTCAGAATAAGAGTTACACAGAAAATGGTGTTTTAAAAAAAAGGAGGTGAACAGAAATATGACATCAACAAACTATGCTCGCTTTATCAATTTTTTGCAAAATGAATTATCTATCTCTTCAGCTTCTATAGCAGTTGCTGAACGAGCTAGTGTTACTTCAGAATTACCATATCCTCAACCAGACTCTAATGCTTTGTCGATGATTTTGTGGCAATATGGTTTGGTGACTCTAGAACAATTAGACAAAATATTTGATTGGCTACAAAATACTTATGATTTTAACTAAAGTAAGTATTTAGCTATTAGTTATTAGCTAGTCTCTGGGGTCGGGTCGTAACTAAGTTTTTTCGGTTCGGGAATGCTTCCCTTTCCATTTAGCAAGGGTGTTTTCCTACAGAACAATAAAAATGGAGTTATATTATGTCCGGATGAACAGTTATAATATAAATCGATTAGGTCAAAATTCAGCAATTCTGAATTATGCAATTCAGAAGGGAGGAAAAAAGTATGTTTGAGAAGAATTTTTTTGACCGCTAATTAACCGGACATGATATTTTGCGATAGCAAAACAGGTATGGTTGAATTCAGGGAGAAATAGCTATTAATAAATTGAAAGAGAATAAAAATTTACTACTACATTAGGTTCCCTTAACCACGAGAAGTATTCATTTAAACCTCATCTTTTAGAGACTGTTTGTAAAATAAGTATTAGGAAAAAAGTTTCACAACTCAATCAACTAGCTTGAATAAGGTAAGGGATTAAAATAACTCTAGATGTGGAGGAGGTATGACTATTCATAGTCAATCAGATAAGAGTGAATTTCTTGATAACAAATAATTGTTTTTTCGCCTATTCCCTCCATACCTGTTCCTAGTTAAGTGTCCCCTGTTCCCTATCTTATTTTTTTATATTTCCTGATACATTCAACCTCTTAAGGTAAGAATTATGATTGTGGAAAAGCTTACTACTTCTAAGAGTTGCTAGCTCTACATTCTGCAGGAAATTCTTACTAAACTAAACAGAAATTTCACAACTACTATAAATAGAAAATATAAGTCTAATTAGGCTTTGCTGAATAAAGTTTTTTGGTAGGGGTAGGAGTCAGGAGAAATAGGGAATTTAGAGGAGGTAGAAGTAAGAATTGTCCCCTAATTTTTCTGTCCTTAGTTTGCTCAAAATGCTAACTTTTTGACCTTTTTAAACTGAAAACCTTGCACTTTTTGGTATTCCAAAAACGCTCAAGTCTTTACCAGTCAATGCGCGAGAGAATTAATCAGCAGAGCAATAATTAAGGTTTGCTGAAAAATTCTTTTTTTAGGAGTAGGGGAGTAGGGGAGTAGGGGAGTAG
>NZ_LGSU01000601.1 GCF_002260545.1 Hydrocoleum sp. CS-953
ATATTAATCTATCACTCGCCCGACCAACCCCACGCAGTAAATCTGGGGGGGGTTTACCAGCTCTGTCGTATCAATTTTCTTAATTTAAGGTGAAACCCGCCCCTACTATTACCACATTCTAAAAATTCATTTGTCCGCTCAGAACAAATAGTTCTTTTTCTCTACCATTTCGCAGAATTTTAAACTGCAATTTTTCACCTACACCACCATCTTCAACTTTCCTCTGTAACTGTTCAGCACTAATTATTGATTGATCGTCAATTTCTACAATCACATCTCCTATCCGCATCCCCGATTTTTCTGCTGGAGTATCAGACAAAACTTTCGTTACTAAAACTCCTTCTACCTCTGGCAAAATTAAAACAGAATTAGGGTCACTATTATTTTCTTTAGCAACTTCTGGAGTTAGAGTAATCATCTGAATACCAACAAAAGGATGAGGTACTTGTTCTCCACGAGCTAATACATCTTTAATTTCTTTCGCTTTATTGATAGGAATAGCAAAACCAATACCCATAGCATCAGCTCTTATTGCTGTATTAATTCCAATTACTTCACCCTTATCATTTAACAACGGACCCCCTGAATTTCCTGGATTAATAGCAGCATCAGTTTGAATAAAATCTAATCTTTTATCAGGAATTCCTACTGCTGAACTCGGACGTTTTAAAGTACTAATAATTCCTAAAGTAACAGTGTTATTAAATCCCAAAGGATTTCCTACTGCTATTGCCCAATCTCCTACCTGTACTAAATCAGAATTACCAAGGTCTGCTACTGGTAAAATTTCACCTTTTGTATCAACTTTAACTACTGCTAAATCTGTAACTTCATCTGTTCCTTTTACTTCTCCAATAAACTTTCTCCCATCATTTAAACTGACAGTAACTTTGTCTGCTTTATCTACTACATGAGCATTGGTTAAAATTATGCCTTTCGAGTCAACAATAAAACCAGAACCTTGACCTTTTAACAATTCTTGGGAAGGTTGTTGCATCCTTAAGTTATCATCAAAAAAACGGTCGAACAAAGGGTCTTCAAAAAAATGATTAGTTGGACGAGTAATTAGTCGCTCAGTGTCAATTCTCACCACTGCTAAACCAACTTTATTGACTGCTTCTGTCACAAAGCTATTACTATTTCTAGTATTGATATTCTCTGGTATAGCTTGCAATGCTACTAACTGAGAATTCGATAACCCTGGAAATAGTCTTGGAGCAGCCATTGCTGGTATTGTTGGTAGACAAGCAAGTACAAAAGTAAAAACGATAATAATGGCCAATAATTGAGAAATGATTTTAGTAGTTATTCGACAAAAATTTAACAATCTCATAGCATTAATATTTGATTGACTAACTTAGTAGGTTTGGTGTTACAATATTGCTAACAATCCAGTATTATACTATAAATTTATGGCGATATCTGACCAAGAAAAAAAACAGGCAGCTAATGATACAGTTCAGACAGATTCTAATTCCGAACATCACCATCACTCTTCTGCTCATCCTCATGTTCATAGTGAAGAATCTCTACAAAGTCTGATCAATAGATTATCAAGAATTGAAGGGCACGTTAGAGGAATTAAAACTATGATCAAAGATAATCGGAATTGCCCTGATGTTTTGATACAAATAGCTGCAGTTCGTGGTGCTTTAGACCGAGTAGCTCGTATGGTTTTGGATAATCATTTATCTGAATGTATTTCTCGCGCTACTCAAGATGGAGATATTGATGTTGAAATTGCAGCTTTAAAGTCAGCTTTAGACCGATTTTTACCTTAAGTTAGGGAGTAGGGAGTAGGGAATAGGGAGTAGGGAATCAAAAATTTCATATCTTGAATTTATTTAATTAAAACTTTGGCAATAGGTCTCTTAAATGAGGGAGTAGGGAGTAGGGAATAAGGGGAAAGAATTGATTTGATTTATTATTATTAGAGATGTCTATTGATATTTGAAGTTTCAGTTAAACTAACAAAATATTTCATTTAAAAAAACTATGAGCAAAACAAAAATAGCTTTTTGGTTACTTTGGATAGGATTTAGTGTTTATGCTTTCCTACTTGCTCCCCCAGATCAACCAGATACTTTAGAATTAATCCAAAAATTGTCAACAGGTGAATGGGAAAATATTAATCCTTTGATTATATCTCTATTCAATATTATGGGTATTTTGCCGTTAATTTATAGTTGTTTATTATTCTTTGATGGTAGAGAACAAAAAGTACCAGCATGGTTATTTTCGACGTTATCATTTGGAGTCGGAGCATTTGCTATTTTACCCTATTTAGGATTACGTCAACCTAATCCAAATTTCTCCGGGAAAAAGAATTTATTTCTGAATATTTTAGATTCTCGAATTTTAGGAATTGCTTTAACATTAGGTACGAGTATCCTATTAATATACGGTTTAAAAAATGGCGACTGGGAAAACTTTATTCAACAGTGGCAAAGTAGTAGATTTATTCATGTAATGAGTTTAGATTTTTGTATGTTGTGTCTGTTATTTCCTACTTTATTAGGAGATGATATGAGTAGGCGAGGAATGGAAAAAAATATTTGGTATTGGGTAGCATTAGTTCCACTTTTAGGTCCGTTAATTTATTTGTCTGTTCGTTCCCCACTATTAGCAACAGATATCTCCATACCATCAGACCAACAACAAGCTACTTTCAATAATTAATAATTAATAATTAATAATTAATAATTAATAATTAATAATTAATAATTAATAATTACTGATCTGCTGATCTGCTGATTAAATCTCAAAGCATTGACATTTAATCACCAAACTCCAAATAGCTCTTAATATCTACGCTTTTTCCTCTATTGTTTGTTACAACCAGAAAGTAAAAAACCTACCCTTGTGATACCAATTAACTTGAAAAATGTCACAAATAATTTCACATCTAAAGTTTGAAATTATTTCCTGAAATTCCTGTAGTTTTAAAGTTCTGAGTCTGTAAAATCTTAATGCAAAGATTTTGAATTTTGACTTCCGTAAAACGGTAGAATTTTCTCCACTCCTCCACTACTCCACTCCCCACTTCCTGTGGTATTTAACTTTTTTCACATTCCCGTTTTGTCACATCATGTCTGTACCGAAACATATCTTCCAGTCGAGAGTCTACCCACCAACCCAAAAAAGATTCTGCCAACCAGTCCCCAGGCAAAGAAAATGCGATCGCATCAGTTAACCTAGTCTGACCATCTTCCTCACTAAACTGATGACGATGAGTCCAACTAGCCATTGGGCCTTCTTTCTGTTCATCACTAAACAAACTATATTTTTCATATTCTGTATGTACGGCCACCCACTTTACAGGAATTGGACCGAGCCAAATGATAAATTCCGATATTGCTCCTATTTCGAGTCCACCTTGACGACGAATAATTTGGACTGGTTGCCAAGGTGGGGTAAGTATTTGCAGAATATCGGAACGTTCGTGGAATTTCCAAACGACCTCAACTGGTGCATTGATTAAGGTTGAATAACGAAAGTGCAACATTTTTAAAATTTTTACTTATATCAGAATTATTGTTTTCAGACTGTGTTTTTATTAACAAATTTACTAAATCTTTAAAATTTTTCGGATTGTTTTTGATATTTCCTGTTTCCTGTAAGTCTAATTTTTCTTGAATAGTTACTCCGGAACGACTATCCGCAATTATATAGTTGTCACCATCCACAAGTATTGCTTCTATTCCTTCTGTTCCATTTACTTGGGTATTTAGTTTCAGAAATTTACTAACTTGACTTAAGTCTAGAGAACCATAAGCAATTCCTGCAAACTGATTATTTCTGACTACTGGTAT
>NZ_LGSU01000602.1 GCF_002260545.1 Hydrocoleum sp. CS-953
AATAATAACCTTTACCACTGAAAAAACAAAAATTTTTACTTTTTGTAACTAAAGAATTTTTCAGACCCTATATTGCAATTACAGTAGAAAGTATTAGGATATAGATGGAGGAAAAAAAACCTCCTCTAGCTGAAAAGCTAGGATATATATAGAAATAATTCACCTTACTTATGGAGTTTAACGTTTAGGGATCGATAAGTTTGTTTTTCTTAACATCCCATAAATAAATCATTCGGTTTAACATTTTGAAAAAAAAATAAACAAAACTAAATAGTAAGCATTTCCTGACGGAATGCTGCGCAAACAGCACTCAGCTAACAGCTATCAGCCATTAATTCATTATTTTGTCAGGAGGAATTAGTCTTCAAGGAGAATTAAAAGTCCGACACGAAAAAGGTCTTCAGCTAATCTTAGTAGTTGCTTTATTCTTGACGAAAATACGAAAAGCTGAATCCTTACATTAAATAAATAAATCCTGCCTAGCAACACGGTATAAATAAAACATTGGAGAAGAAAATTATGGTGAACCTATTAGGTCAAAAAAACATAACAAAAGTAGATAAAGAAACAGCTTTTGTCCTATGGTTTGAAGAAGTAGGAATTGCTGATATTCCATTAGTTGGAGGTAAAAACGCATCCCTAGGAGAAATGATTCAACAGTTAACTCCCAAAGGTGTAAACGTTCCCAATGGATTCGCGACTACAGCTTACGCATATCGGTATTTTGTCGAAAAAGCGGGATTAGAGAAAAAACTGCGAGAACTATTTGCTGACCTAGACGTAGAAGATGTCAGGAACTTACGAAAACGTGGAAAACAAGCTCGTACTCTGATTCTTGACACCCCATTCCCAGAAGAGTTAGAATCAGCCATCGTCGCAGCATATCATCAAATGTGCGATCGCTACGGAACTTCCGCCGAATATTGTGACAAACTAGAAGGAAATTCCAAACAAGAATGTGAACGTTACACCAAAGAAGTAGATGTAGCAGTACGTTCCAGCGCAACTGCTGAAGACTTACCGGATGCGAGTTTTGCTGGACAACAAGAAACCTACCTCAACATTTACGGTGATGAAGCAGTATTAGAAGCTTGCCATAAATGTTTTGCCTCCATATTCACAGACCGCGCCATATNACTAGAAGGAAATTCCAAACAAGAATGTGAACGTTACACCAAAGAAGTAGATGTAGCAGTACGTTCCAGCGCAACTGCTGAAGACTTACCGGATGCGAGTTTTGCTGGACAACAAGAAACCTACCTCAACATTTACGGTGATGAAGCAGTATTAGAAGCTTGCCATAAATGTTTTGCCTCCATATTCACAGACCGCGCCATATCCTACCGTACCATCAAAGGTTTCGACCACTTTGACGTTGCCTTGTCAGTGGGCGTACAAAAAATGGTACGTTCTGACCTCGCTTCCTCTGGTGTCATGTTTTCCATTGACACTGAGACTGGATTCAAAAATGCTGCCCTGGTAACAGCAGCTTACGGTTTAGGTGAAAACGTTGTGCAAGGAGCAGTCAACCCAGACGAATACTTCGTTTTCAAACCTACCCTCAAAGAAGATTTCCGCCCTATCCTGGAAAAACGCCTCGGTACAAAAGAACTGAAGATGATTTATGACATCGGCGGTTCCAAACTTACCAAAAATGTGCCAGTGCCAGTTTCCGAACGGGAAAAATATTGCATCAATGACGACGAAATCTTGCAACTAGCAAAATGGGCCTGTATTATTGAAGAACATTATTCTGAAGTGCGCGACCATTACACGCCAATGGATATTGAATGGGCAAAAGATGGTCTCACTGGTGAATTGTTCATTGTGCAAGCGCGTCCAGAAACAGTACAATCTCAAAAATCTGGTAGCATTCTCCGTAACTTCAAACTTAAAGGTAGTAGTGATGTATTAGTTCGCGGTCGCGCCGTGGGAGAAATGATTGGGCAAGGTCAAGCTCGTGTTATTCTTGACGTGCATAAAATTGATGAGTTTATGCCAGGGGAAGTTTTGGTGACTAACAAAACCGATCCTGACTGGGAACCTATTATGAAAAAGGCTAGCGCTATAGTTACTAACCAAGGCGGGCGTACTTGTCATGCTGCTATTATTGCGCGGGAGATGGGTATTCCAGCAATAGTTGGTTGTGGTGATGCGACTAAAGTGTTGATGACTGGTCAGGAAGTGACTGTTTGTTGTGCTGAGGGTGAAGAAGGCAAAGTTTATGAGGGTATGGTGCCGTTTGAGGTGCAGGAAACTTTGTTGGGTGACTTACCTAAGACTAGGACTAAGATTTTGATGAACGTTGGCAACCCAGAGGAAGCTTTTGGTCTGTCTTCTATTCCTTGCGATGGCGTCGGTTTAGCACGGTTGGAGTTTATTATTGCCAATCATATTAAAGCTCACCCATTAGCTTTAATTCACTATGACGAGTTGGAAGATCCGTTAGTGAAACGGGAAGTTGGTAATTTGACCGGGTTGTACGAACACAAACCAGATTTCTTTGTGGATAAACTCGCGCAAGGTGTAGGCACGATCGCTGCTGCTTTTTATCCTAATCCTGTAGTGGTGCGGATGAGTGATTTCAAGAGTAACGAATATGCGAACCTATTGGGCGGTCGTCAGTTTGAACCTGGGGAAGAAAACCCCATGATTGGTTGGCGGGGTGCTTCTCGTTACTACGATCCAAAATATCGCGATGCTTATGCTTTAGAGTGTAAAGCGTTGAAGCGGGTACGGGATGAAATGGGTTTGACTAATGTGATTCCAATGATTCCTTTCTGTCGGACTCCTGATGAGGGTCGCAAGGTGTTGGCAGAGATGGAGAAAAATGGTTTGAAACGGGGCGAGAATGGGTTGCAAGTGTATGTGATGTGCGAGTTGCCCAGCAATGTGATTTTTGCTGATGAATTTGCCCAAGTATTTGATGGTTTCTCTATCGGTTCTAATGATTTGACTCAGTTGACTTTAGGTTTAGACCGAGATTCGGCATTGGTGGCGCACATTTTTGACGAACGGAATGAAGCGGTACGTCGGATGGTAAAAATTGCCATTAAAGCTGCCAAGAAATACGATCGCAAGATTGGTATTTGCGGTCAAGCACCTAGTGACTATCCAGAGTTTGCCCGCTTCTTAGTTGAGGAAGGTATTGACTCATTGAGTTTAAACCCTGATTCATTGTTGAAGACTTTGTTGGATATTGGCAAGATGGAAGAGTCGGGTTCCGTAATGGATGACATTATGGATGTAGCAAGGGCGAAGTAATTTTACAGCGGTTTTCCTGNTAGTTGAGGAAGGTATTGACTCATTGAGTTTAAACCCTGATTCATTGTTGAAGACTTTGTTGGATATTGGCAAGATGGAAGAGTCGGGTTCCGTAATGGATGACATTATGGATGTAGCAAGGGCGAAGTAATTTTACAGCGGTTTTCCTGCACGGTAGTAGGGACGTTCCATGCAACGTCCCTGCAAGGTTTTTTTATAGCGATGTAGTTGATTAAAAAGCACTGTAGTGGAACTACACAGCTAAAATAGTGCAATAGTAGGGGCGGGTTTTATCTAGAATTTTAATGCTTACTCTAAGATTTACATAAACCCGCGTAGGTGCACACCCATTAGTTGTGTCAGTCTAGTAAGTTTTTGATAATTTCTATCTTTGTCTAGAAACTAGCGATCGCTCTTTTTGTTAAACAGAGATTCTATGGGATAATATAGAATCCGATTGAATAGTCGTCATTGCGTTTCGCTCCGCGACATGAAAAGCGCAGCTTTGCGATAGCAAGCGTCAGCGCAGCAATCTCAGGGGTGCGCGGA
>NZ_LGSU01000603.1 GCF_002260545.1 Hydrocoleum sp. CS-953
CATTTATTTCATAGAAAATTAGGAGATGTTTTACAAGAAAAAGGATTATTAGATGAAGCAATTTATAGTTATCAAAAAGCCATAGAAATTAATCCCAATTCTTGCTGGCATTATGGAGCATTAGGAAATGCTTATGTTCAACAGGATAATTTGTCTGAAGCTTTACCTTGTTTAATTCAAGCCTTAAAAATGAGACCAGACCACTATGAAGTTAATCAAAACATAGCGTATATTCTGAAAAAAATAGGTCGCCAAGAAGCAGCTTGTATCTGGAAATCTCAGCAAAGATTACCGAAAGATTGGCTTAAAAAATTTTTCAATTTAACAGGAAATTGGGAAGTTACCTCAGACTCTCCACAAACAAATATTACTCGGATAAAAATCTACTCAAATACTCAATTCAATCTATTGCCATCTCAAACAATTGAAGCAAAAAAGCATCGTAATTTCCAAGATAAAAAAGTTAATTCAGGTGAAGCATTTATAGCTGTACTACCAGAAGGAAGAGGTTGTGTTGATTTAGCAACAAGTGCAGTTATTTCCTCAGACAATAGATTGGTAAGAGATGTTTCTACAGGTTGTGCTGAAGTTATTTTTTCTTCTGGAGAATTACCTCCCATTCATTATATAGATGGTACAGTAGCATTTTTATCAGCAAAATGGGGAGGATTTGTATATTATCATTGGATGTTTGATGTAGTTATTAGAATGGATTTATTACGCCGGAGTGGCTGGATATCTATGATAGATAAATTTGTTTTTAGTAGATGTGATAAAAAATTTCATCAAGAAACGTTAGAAGCACTGCAAATTCCTCAAGATAAAATTATTGAAAGTAGGTTTTATCCTCATATAAAAGCGAAAAAATTAGTAGTGCCTTCATTCACTATTAAACAAGGGGGTATCAGAAGTCCTAAATGGGGTTGTGAATTTATCAGGAATCTATTTTTAAGGTCAGAGAATATTCGTAAAATATCAGAACAGCCCAAACGAATATTTATTAGTAGAAAATTAGCTTCATGGCGAAGAGTAGTCAATGAAGATGAAGTTGTCAGTTTATTGGAAAAATTTGGTTTTATTAGCTTGACTCTAGAATCATTTTCCATAACAGAGCAAGCTACATTAATGTCAAAAGTTAAAGCAGTAATAGCGCCTCATGGTGCTGGGCTAACAAACCTAGTATTTTGTAGTCCTGGAACAAAAGTGATTGAATTTTTTTCTCCCCAATATATTAATCCTATATACTGGAAAATTAGTAGTTTATGTAATCTTTCATATTACTACTTAATAGGTGAAAATTTTGAGAATGATAACTTAGATAAAAAGTCGTGGACACCCGATATTATTGTGAATTTGAAAAAGTTACTAAAAATTATGAAGTTAGCAGAAGTAATTTAATCTCATCACTAAAAAAATGTAAGCATTCAGCGATTAGCATTTCCGTTCTGAAATCCTGCGCAAACAGCTTTCAGGTTTTCCTGGTAAATACTTTTACATTCAGCTTTTGAAAGTAATAACTACTAAAGTTATAAAGTTAGCTGATGACTAATTTCATTAGCATAACTTTTGATTTTCCTTTCATATCTGATAGCTGATGGCTATTTAGCTTCGCGACATAAAAAGCCTAGCTATGACCCAGGAGGCAAGAGGCTAGCTGAGGGCTGTTTGCGCAGCATTCCGTAGGAAATGCTTACAAAAAAACTCAAAATTAGGATGATAAAAATGAAGTCAAAAATATCTACAGAGGATTTACATCAACAGGCTCAATTGTATTTAGCCCAAGGAAAATTAGAAGAAGCAATGGCAGCTTGCAAACAAGCATTAAAAATGGAGCCTAATTTTCCACTCATCTACAAAATATTGGGGAATATTCTGCAAAAAATGGGTCAGATAGACCAGGCAAAAGAATGGTATATCAAAGCCATAAATCTACAACCAAATTTGGCAGAAGTTTATGCAAATTTAGGCAGTTTATATGCTCAACAAAAAAAGTGGCAATTAGCTATTGAATGTTATGACAAAGCCATTAAAATCAAACCAAAGGTAGCAGGTTTTTATCGGAATTTAGAGAAAATATGGCAGTGTTTAGATAAACCAGATTTAGCTACAAAATGTAAGTATCAAGCACTCAAATTAGAACCTAATTCGGCCACAGCTTGCGAACACTTACAGTTAGGTAAAAAATTATTAGAGCAGCAAGAATTAGAAGCAGCGATCGCTTGTTTTGAACGTGCCTTAGAGTTTAACCCATCTTTGACAATTGGATATCAAAACTTAGGAGATGCTTTAGTTGAGAAAGGGGAGTTTAAAAAGGCAATATCTTGTTATCAAAAAGCTATAGAATTACAACCAAATAAATGTTTGATTCACCACAAATCAGGTAAAGCTTGGCAAGAAATGGGAGAAATAGATAGAGCAATTACAGAATTTAATCTAGCCATAGAAATAGACCCTAATTTTCCTTGGGCTTATCGCAATTTAGGCGATATTCTACAACAAAAAGGAAATTTAGAAGCAGCCGAAAAATGTTATAAAAAACTGATAGACCTCAAACCTAATACTTGGAATGCGCAACTAAAATTAACCAATATTCTGCTACAACAAGGAAAATTAGAAGCAGTTATTAATTTGTGTAAGCAGGTGATAGAAATTAATCCTAATTTAACTTGGCCTTATCAAAAATTAGGAGATAATCTACAAAAATTAGGTCTGGATGATGAAGCTGTCAATTGTTATCACAAATTAAAAGAAATCGAACCAAATAATATAAAATGGCACTCTAGTTTAACTCAGATTTTGATGAAACTAGAAAAATGGGATGAGGCTGTGGATGCTTTTCATCAAGGTATTGAACTCAATCAAAATTTATCTTGGTGGTACTATAATTTAGGGGAAGCACTGAGAAAAATGCAAAGGTTGGATGAAGCAATAATTGCTTACTATAGTGCTATAGAATTAGAATCGGATAACCATTTATCTCATAGAAGATTAGCAGATATTTTTCTAGAAAAAGGTTTATTAGATGAAGCAATTTCTAGTTACCAAAAAGCCATAGAAATTAATCCCAAATGCTATGGGCATTATACAGCATTAGGAAATAGTTACATCAAACAGAAGAATTGGTCTGAAGTAATACCTTGTTTAATCGAAGTCCTGAAAATGAGACCAGACATGGAGAATATTCACCAAAACATAGCATACGTCTTAAAAAAACAGGGTCGTCACGATGAAGTTCGCATTTGGAAATCTCAGAAAAAATTACCCAAAGATTGGCTCGAAAAGTTTTTTAATTTAACAGGTAATTGGGAAGTTACCTCAAACTCTTCAACAACTAATATTAGTAGCATAAAAGTCTCGAAGTCTAGTCAAATAAATCTCTTGCCCTCTCAAACAATTGAGCCACAAATTTATCCAAGTTTCCAACATAAAAAAGCCAAGTTAGCAGCAGCTTTTGTCACAATAGTAGCAGAGGGAAAAGGATGTGTTGATTTAGGAACAACTGCAGTTATTACTTCAGATAATAAACTTGTCACAGATATTTCAACAGGTTGTGCTGAAATAATGATATCTTCCTCTCAATTACCCCCAGTTTATGAGATTAATGGAACTGTAGCTTTTTTACCAGTAAATCTGGGAATAAATAATTACTTCCACTGGATGTTTGATGTATTTGTCAGACTAGACTTATTACGAAGAAGTAATCTAATGTCTACTATAGATAAGTTTGTTTTTACTAACTGTAGTAAAAAGTTTCAAAAAGAGAGTATAGAAGCTTTGAAAATATCTCCAGAAAACGTCATAGAAGCTCGCTTATTTCCCAAAATTA
>NZ_LGSU01000604.1 GCF_002260545.1 Hydrocoleum sp. CS-953
ATTAGATAATACTGGCAAGTGCTGATTTCTGAGTGGATGACTTTGAGTATATATGAGCGCACCTTTCCCATTATACTTATAGTATCATGTCAAATTTTTTCAGTCAAGCTATTTTTCTGACTACCACCAAAATCTTACAAATAAATTAGGATTTCTATATAAACATGATAAAATTTTTCCCGACATAACCATCAACAAAAAAATAGGCAATTAACACCTAATAAAAAGATAAATTATTAATTTTTACTGCTGCTTTATTAGCAGTAAATCGGAAATAAAAAGGGTAAAAATGTTAACGTTAGATATTTTTTGCACAGTTAAATGGTTAAATAATTCCATCAAAATTCCCTGGTAAAATACGCTAGCTTAACCAGGGAATATAACTGCAACTATTGTACAGTATAACCACCGTCTATTGTGAGGGAATGACCTGTAATAAAACTAGCTGCATCGGAACATAACCAAACAACAGCATTAGCTACTTCTTCTGGTTTACCAATACGACCAATAGGGTGTGCTGCTGCTATTTGTGCTTTAGCTTCACCATCATCATCCTGGCTAAAACCACGGTCAACCATATCTGTTTGAATTACACCAGGACAAACACTATTAATTCTAATACCTGCCGTTGCTTGTTCCAAAGCAACAGCTTTTGTTAACCCTATTACACCATGTTTACTAGCACCGTAAATTGAACCATTAGGAAAACCAATTAATCCCGCTATAGAAGCATTATTTACTATTGATCCCCCACCATTTTTTAACATTTCTGGAATTTGATATTTCATCGATAACCAAACTCCTTTAAGATTGGTACTAATAACCTGATTCCAATTTTCTTCAGTTTGTTCAATACTAGGTCCTAATATTCCTTCTGTACCTGCATTATTGAAGGCGTAATCTAAACGATTATAAGTATTAATTGTTTGATTAACTAAGTTTTCAACTTCAGTAGCTTGAGTAATATCTGTTTTGACAAAGATAGCTTCGCTGCCAATTTCTTTAATCATTGCCACTGTTTCTTCGCTTTCTTTTTCCCTACGACTAGCAATAACTATTTTGGCTCCTTTCTTAGCAAAAGCTATAGCAGTAGCTCTACCAATACCAGAACTTCCTCCCGTGATTAGGGCAACTTTTCCTTCAAATTCGTTACTCATAATTTATGGTTGTATAAACAACACTAAATTTTACCGAATAATTAATAATTATTCATTAAATCATTCAGCTTTATTAGCCTCCCCTTGAAAGGGGAAAAAGCGGTCGAGAGATGGCGAGGTTTCCCGAAGAGTGCAGAGCCACTTCGTTAACGCCATCTCTAATCAACCAAGAGAAATAAATTTTTTTCCTTATTGGTCAATCCTCTCCCTAAATGGGAGAGGTAATTATCAATTATCCACTATCAATTAATGAACAGCTATTGCTCAGATAAAATTAGTGATTATTCAAAAATCATCACTAATTATCAAAAATTTTATCTCTAAAGTAAAAAGGTCGAATCATAAATTTTTAGCGCTGTTAAATGGTTAAATAATTCCATCAAAATTCCCTAGTCAAATACTCGATTAACCAGGGAATATAACTGCAACTATTGTACAGTATAACCACCGTCTATTGTGAGGGAATGACCTGTAATAAAACTAGCTGCATCGGAACATAACCAAACAACAGCATTAGCTANTTACTGCTGCTTTATTAGCAGTAAATCGGAAATAAAAAGGGTAAAAATGTTAACGTTAGATATTTTTTGCACAGTTAAATGGTTAAATAATTCCATCAAAATTCCCTGGTAAAATACGCTAGCTTAACCAGGGAATATAACTGCAACTATTGTACAGTATAACCACCGTCTATTGTGAGGGAATGACCTGTAATAAAACTAGCTGCATCGGAACATAACCAAACAACAGCATTAGCTATTTCTTCTGGTTTGCCAAAACGACCAATAGGTTGTGCTGCCTTAGCTTCACTCCGACCAATCTTAGATAAAATACGGTCAAGTAAATCTGTTTGAGTCGGACCAGGACAAACACTATTAATCCTAATACCTGCTTTTGCTTGTTCCAAAGCAACAGCTTTTGTTAACCCTATTACACCATGTTTACTAGCACAGTAAATTGAAAGATTAGGAACACCAATTAGTCCCGCTACAGAAGCATTATTTACTATTGCTCCCCCACCATTTTTTAACATTTGTGGAATCTGATATTTCATTGATAACCAAACTCCTTTAAGATTGGTATTAATAATCTGATTCCAATTTTCTTCAGTTTGTTCAATACTAGGTCCTAATGTTCCTTCTGTACCTGCATTATTGAAGGCGTAATCTAAACGATTATAAGTATTAATTGTTTGATTAACTAAGTTTTCAACTTCAGTGGCTTGAGTAATATCTGTTTTGATAAATATAGCTTCACTGCCAATTTCTTTAATCATTGCCACTGTTTCTTGACCTTCTTTTTCCATGCGATCGCCAATAACTACTTTGGCTCCTTTCTTAGCAAAAGCTATAGCAGTAGCTCTACCAATACCAGAACTTCCTCCCGTGATTAGGGCAACTTTTCCCTCAAATTCTTTCATCAGATTCATTAGGCTTGTATTTGTTCCAAAATATGATAATATCCAAGATTAATATTACCATTTATCTAGCATTTTAATTATGACACAAGAAATTATTCTTAAATATATTGATAGCTCAATCAAAGCAGTTAATTGGTTAGAAACTCAAATTAATGATGATGGTAGTTATTATCTAGAAACTCAGGATTTAGCTTGTTATTATAAGTCTCCTTATCTGTTTTATATATCTGGAAAAATAGAGTTAGCTAATAGAATATTGAATTATATAAAAAATAAGTTTTTAAGAGCAAATGGAGATTTAACAACCCAGGAAAATTATAAAAGTGAAAATGATGCTTTTGGTGAATATTTGGCTTATATCAATGGTTCGATTGCTATAGCTGCTCAGAAAATGGGGCGCTTTGATGTTTCTTATCCTGTTTATCAATATTTAACATCATTTTATCATCCAGAATTGGATGGTTTTACAACTAACAAACCTTTTGAAAAAGGTGAAAATGTTGTAGATGTTTTGACTACTACTCATTTAGGATTAACTTGTTTATATTTTGGGGATCTGGAAAGAGCAAAAAAGGCTGGAAAATTGTTAGATAAATTTATCAATATTCAGCCAGATATTAACTCTGGATTTTATTTACCGAATAATTAAGGTATAAAGCCAACTAGATCAAGAGAAACAATGAATTGATTTTCCTTTTATTCAATCCAATCCGTTTTAGGGAGAGGTAATTATCAATTATCCATTATCCATTATCAATTATTGAAGGATGAATGATGAGGAAAAACTAATACTTGATTTTTCTGAGGATGTATCTTTATTTTTTCAGGTCAGTGCAAATCAACCAAATCAAGCCTATTTTATGATTGGATATCCTCTGGCTTTTTTGGCTAATCTCTACAGAACCACTGGGGATAATTTTTACCTAAATACTGCCCAAAAATATCTAGATTTTGCTTTGAGTTGCCATGAAAATATCCGCTCATTTTATTTTAGTCATAAGGTGGCGTGGGGTGCTGCTATAATTGCTAATCTAACAGGAGAAATAAAAGCAACTGAATTATCAAAAAGTATTGCCGATTATTTGTTAACTATTCAGACTGAAACAGGAGCTTGGTTAACCGAAAAACCAGCTTATTCTTATGTTGACCAAACCGCAGAAATTGCTATATGGTTGAGAGAGATAGCTACAGAAATAATTAATAATTAATAATTAATAATTAATAATTAATTATTACCTCTTCTGTAATAGAA
>NZ_LGSU01000605.1 GCF_002260545.1 Hydrocoleum sp. CS-953
CTACTCACACAAACCCGGTTTCTGTACCACTAGAGTTTAGCAAACTCTTTCATTATCAATGATCAATTATCAATTATCAATTATCCATATTTGTTTTTGTAGAAACCAGAAACCGGGTTTGTATTAGATATCTCACAATAGTGACACCTACTCACACAAACCCGGTTTCTCTGAAGGTTTCTCTGAATTTAGAATTCAGAATTTGTTTTTGTAGAAACCAGAAACCGGGTTTGTATTAGATATCTCACAATATTGACATCTACTCACACAAACCCGGTTTCTCTACCACTAGAGTTCAGCCAACTCTTTCATTATCCATTATCAATTATCCATTATCCATTACCTATCAACCTGTATTCCGCATACCAGCAGCAATACCATTAAGAGTCAACAAAGCACCACGCAATAACTCACTCTTACTATAACGAGAATGAATTACACCAGGGGTACCCGTATCATGCTGGCGCAGACGTTTCAACAACGCCACTTGCAACATACCCAGAGGAATAATAGTCGCATTCCGTAATTGTACAGAACGCTGTAAGTCTGGTTCTCCATCCAAAGGTCGCTCATGACCAGAAATTTGTAGCACTAAATCCCGTGTTAAACGATATTCAGTCGCAATTTGCTCAAACAACTGCTCAAACCGTTCTTTGTCTTCTGGTTTAGATAACTCTCGCACATAATAATGAGCAATTTGCAAATCTACCTTAGCCAAAGTCATCTCTACCTTAGAAATAACAGTAGTGAAAAACGGCCACTTCAGATAAAAATATTGCAAAAGTTTCAGGTGTTCTTCTGGTGCTTGTTCCACAAACTCTTGTAAAGCAGTTCCCACCCCATACCAAGCAGGTAAGAGGAAGCGACTTTGAGTCCAACTAAATACCCAAGGAATTGCCCGTAAACCAGAAATTGTCTTCTTCTTATCATTCTTCCGACGAGCTGGACGGGAACTAATTTGTAGTTGACTAATTTCCTGAACTGGTGTAACTTGATAGAAAAATTCAACTAAATCCTCTTGTTCATAAATCAGATTTCGGTAATGAGTTCGCGATCGCACCGCAAACTCTTCCATAATCTCATTCCAGCTTTCAATTTCATCAAACCCCGTATGTAGCAAACTAGCTTGAATCACCGCAGTAGTAACATTTTCCAAATTAAACATTGCTAACTGAGGCAAAGAATATTTAGAAGCAAGTACCTCACCTTGTTCAGTAATCTTAATCCGACCACTAATACTCTTACCAGGTTGAGCCAAAATCGCTTTATAAGCAGGACCGCCACCGCGTCCTACAGAACCACCACGACCATGAAATATCCGTAAGGCAATACCATATTCCTCACCTATCTTATATAAAGCTTTTTGAGCCTTATGAATTTCCCAGTTACTACTCAAGAACCCAGAATCCTTATTACTATCAGAGTAACCCAACATCACCTCTTGCAAATAAGGAGTTTCTAACTCAGACTTTGACTCTTCTGGCAATTTATCATACCCACCAGCAAGTGCAGCTCGATACAAAGGCAACTTAAATAAATCGTTCATTACCCTGGGAGCATTTCTCAAGTCTTCCACAGTCTCAAACAGAGGTACTACCTGAATACTACTTGCACCAGTTGCCGGATCGTAAAGTCCTGCTTCTTGAGCTAACAACAACACTTCCAATAGATCGCTAACATCGCGACTCATACTAATAATATAAGTTTGGCAAATTTCTTTGCCAAACTCTACCTGTAGTTGTCGCAGCATTCGGAAAGTATTAATAATTTCACAAGTTCTCTCAGAAAAAGGTAACTCTGTAGGAATTAAAGGGCGACGAGTAGGCAACTCTGTTGATAACCACTCAGTCCGCTCTGCTTCCGACATTTCTATATAAGGTTTAGGCAAAATTTGTAAATATTCAGTAACTTCCTGAATTACAGCCTCATGTACAGAAGACTCCTGACGAATATCAAGTCGCGCCAAATTAAAACCAAAAATTTCTACCTGGCAAATCAGATTNCTCTGTAGGAATTAAAGGGCGACGAGTAGGCAACTCTGTTGATAACCACTCAGTCCGCTCTGCTTCCGACATTTCTATATAAGGTTTAGGCAAAATTTGTAAATATTCAGTAACTTCCTGAATTACAGCCTCATGTACAGAAGACTCCTGACGAATATCAAGTCGCGCCAAATTAAAACCAAAAATTTCTACCTGGCAAATCAGATTTTCTAAGTCACTAGAGTTTAAGCCAGTTTCTTCCAGGTTACGCTGAATTAGTTGCAACTCAGCTAGAAACTCTGAACAAGAATGATAAATACCTGTTGTTTCTCGACGTTGAGAGAGAACTTCCTTTTCTCTTTGAACTTCATCACCATTATATAAACGCAAGTTGCGATCGCGAGTATTTTCTAAACGCTTTTTCACATAAGACAACTTCAACCGATAAGGTTCTTGGCGATAGCGAATTGCCCATTTATCATATACTTCTGACATTTGCAAATGGTCACGGTCTAACGAGTCTAGCAATTCTGGTAAAACATCACTCCAATGCAAAGACAAACTCAAAAGTTCTATCAGGCGATCGACAGACTGGATATATTTATCCAAGACTATCTGACGTTGATAGCAGGCAGTTTGCCAAGTAACCGGTGGTGTACAAAAAGGATTTCCATCACGGTCTGCTCCCACCCAGGAACCAAACTTACAAAAATTGTAACTTGGTGGTTTCAGGTAAGGGAAAGAACTATGTAATGCTTGCTTAAACCTACGATGCAGTTGGGGAGTAGCATCAAACAAAACTTCGTTAAAATAATGAAGAGTAGTTTCTACCTCATCTAGAACAGTAGGTTTAAATTGGTGTAGTTCATCTGTGCGCCACCACAAAAGAATTTCTTCTGTTAACTGTTCTTTGAGAGATTCTGTTTCCCAAGATGAAACCCAAGAACTTTCCTCTTCTCCATTTACCTGTAGTTCAGAAAAGCTTTCATCTACCCGATCTAATTCTTGGAGAATTTTGGCAATGCGTCGTTGTTTTGTTCTAATTGTACGACGAACAATTTCTGTAGGGTGTGCTGTAAATACTAAACGGATATCTAAGTTATCGATTAATCGTTGAATTAATTGATATGGTACATTGAGAGTTTGTAGTAGAGGAAATAGATAATGAAATGTACCCTCTCCTTCTGGTTTAGTTCTGTTATCGTTCCATATTGGTATACTTCCAACCCGCAGCGAACAACTCTCACCATCCTTAGCTACATCGTCTTTAAAGATTAGTTTTCCTGAACTGTTGTTGTGAGAATAAGCTAGTTGTTGAATTCTTTGCTCATAATGTTGTTCTACAATATTGATCAGCTGAAAATATATAGCAAAAGCCCGGGCAGCTCTAATTGCATCTTTGAGTTCTAGTTGTTCAATCAGTTGTTCAATTTCTGAACCTATAAAATTAGGAGCTTGTCCTTCTGGAGAATGAGCCGAGCGCATCTTCTGGAGTGTATCCACCAATTCTTGGCCACATTCTTGCCTTAACACCAACTCCCACAAATCTTCAACTATTTTAATTCGATTACGCAGAAACCGATCCGAAGCTGTCATCGGGTCATTTTTCAACCCTGATTCTAGCATTGTCTGTTCTGAGTGTAATAGTGAATTCATATTACCTGTTCCTCTGTAACTACTAACATCAAAAATAAATGTATTTTTTGATACTGTTTCCCCATTAGACGGGATTTAACAGTACCAATGTCTCAAAATAGCCTGTAGTAATATTTTTTTTGTTTAATCTATAGTTAATATCTCCCTAATTGCTAATTAGATTTTCCTATCCAACTTTTTAATAAAACAGAAATTTA
>NZ_LGSU01000606.1 GCF_002260545.1 Hydrocoleum sp. CS-953
GCTGTAAGTACAAACAACTAATATAAATTATAACTGATAAAGTTGAAAAATCTACTTATTTGAGAGGTACATAACTAATGAAAAATTATCAGGGCAAAAGTAAAAATACTAATACGAATGTATTAGGAAACATAATTAAACTAACTGTACAATCAAGTTTTGCAGTTGCTATGATGGCAGCACCAAGTACAGCAGGTACTTTGAGTTTCAAAGTATTAGATAGCAATTCTACTGGTATATTTGATGATGGTGCTGCTCTTCATACAGCTCACGATCCAGAGAGCCAACGTTTATTTAAGGTTAATAACAGTGAGCTGAAATTGGATATCTTTGATATTAGTAACACCGACGATATTGATAATCCCATCAACATAGACATGCCGATTGATAATATAAATTTATCTACTCAAGGATTATTCGGTCAAGATTTTGTTGTTGGTGGGATTAATGATGTTACTTATAGTAAAGAGCAAAATATATTTGCTGTTGCTGTAGAGAATGATACAGTTACAGATTATGGAATAGTTGCATTCTTTAAGAGTAATGGCGAGTTGGTAAATTACTTAACAGTAGGTGCTTTACCAGATTTTCTGACCTTTACAGGAGATGGTAGTAAATTACTGGTGGCCAATGAAGGCGAAGCAAATGGTGAATACACAATAGACCCAGAAGGGTCTGTTAGTATCATAGATATGTCCGAGGGTGCAGGAAATCTCGAAGATAGTGATGTAACTTTTGCAGGTTTTGAAGCTTTTAATGACCGAAAACAAGAATTAATCGACAAAGGTGTGCGGATATTTGGCCCAAGTGCAGAAGAAGAGGATGCAGTAGCTAAAGATTTGGAGCCAGAATCGATCGCTGTTTCAGGAGATGGAACTAAGGCTTATGTAGCATTACAAGAAAATAATGCTATAGCTATATTAGACCTGATCAATGGTGAATTTACAGATATCGTTGCTCTTGGCTTTAAAGATCATAGTCTAGATACGAATGCTTTTGGTGGTAGTAATGCTTTAGATGCTAGCGATCGAGATGATGGAATTAACATTAAGAATTATCCGATATTTGGGATGTACCAACCAGATGAGATTGCTTCTTATGAAGTAGAGGGCAAGACCTACTTAGTGACAGCTAATGAAGGTAGTGGACGTGATGAAGACGGGTTTAGTGAAGAAGAAAGAGTTCAAGATTTGGTACTTGATGAAGCAGCTTTCGGAGGCGCAGATGCTGTAGCAGAACTTCAGAAAGATGAGAATTTAGGCCGTTTGACAGTCACAAATGCTTTGGGTGATACAGATGGTGATGGTGACTTCGATGAACTATACGCCTTTGGTGGTCGTTCCTTCTCTATTTTAGACGATCAAGGAAATATGATTTTTGACAGTGGGGATGAATTTGAACAAATAACTGCTGAGTTATTTCCAGATTTCTTCAACTCCACTGATGATGAGAATAACTTTGATAATCGAAGTGATAATAAAGGTCCAGAACCAGAAGGTATTACTATTGGTCAGGTAGGCGATCGTACTTTGGCCTTTATTGGTTTAGAACGGATCGGCGGTTTTATGACTTACGATATTAGTAATCCATTAGCTCCTGAGTTCATTAGCTATACAAATAATCGTGATTTTTCAGTGGAAATTAGTTTGGATGATCAGGGAGACCCAGATCCAACAGATGAACAGTTAGCAGCAGTAGGGGATTTAAGTCCAGAAGGGATAACATTTATTAGTGCAGAAGACAGCTCTACAGGTAAAGCTTTGTTAGTGCTAGCTCATGAGGTTAGTGGTACAACTACCATTTATGAAATTGAGCCAGTACCTGAACCTGGTACAATTTTTGGTTTATTGGCATTTGGAACTGCTGGAAAATTATTGTTGAAGCGCAAGAGTAAAACAACTCAAGAGCAAGAAAAAGCTTAAGGATATTGATTAGAAATTTCCATTTCAAATAGAATAAAAAAAGCATTGCTGTTTTCTAGAAGAAATAAATTCAGCAATGCTTTTTTATAGCAACATCCATATAATGAAAGTTTTTGTTTGTAGTATTGCTCTAGCCCATTATACTTAGGGCTAGAGCAATACTACAAGCTTGAATCATCAACTGTAGGGAGGTTCCATGGAACCTCCCTACAAAGTTTTCGTTGTGACGATGTGGTCTACCCACATGAAAAGCTCCATAATTAAGGATTCTCAAAATTAGTCGGTCCGTTATAACCTGATAACTTGGCTAAATTCTCTAAAGAAACTACACCCTCGTAAGACTTACCACCGATATCCCAACTTGGATATGCTTTAATACCTGCTGCAACACATAAGTTAGGTTGAGGATTTTTGCCTTTAGGATCGCACTCAATATAGTTTAGTTTACTAACAGCTTCTTGACCAAATAATTTCTTTTGATCCTGACAATGACTGCACCAATAAGCACCATACATTTTTGCACCTACTGCTGTTAAATGTTCTGCTAATGCAACTTTTGCCGGAGTGGAAGTAGTTGTAATTCCATAGACATTTGGTTCGCTAGCAGAAGTGCTATGAATTGGAGAATAAACTGCAAATGTTCCTACCATAGTAATCATTCCGACTATGATAGCGGTAAATATTAACTGTCCAATGTCTTCCCAATTACGACCAATTAATGCCAAGATAAATAGAGACAGAGAACAAACAGCCGAACCAATGCAATAAAGACAAAGAGCTTTAATCTCAAATGCCATTATGTACATTAGATAGCTACTGAAGATGGTCATGGATACACCACCCACAAACATTAATAACCAACTCCAGTTTTCTAGTTGTGAGCGTAATTCCTTTTGTGAGTCTTGGTTAATTAACCAAGGAGCGATCGCCATTGTTCCCATACCAGCATAAGCTAAAAAGCCAAACAGAGCTAGAGGTAAGCCTAAAACAGTAGCATAAGGGCTATTAAGTACGTTATCACAACCTTCCACAGGGCAAATAACTGTTCCCCCTGTTAATCTTTCTATAAGAATATAGGCTGTAATTACAGCACCTACTGCTGCGATACCAGCAATAATAAAACGTGAATTACGATAGATCCAGGGTTTAGAGCGTTTACTACGCATTTGTGTCTCCTAATTTAATATAGTTTATGTTGATATGATTGACTATCCTATAAACTGGAAAGTCCAAAATAGAGTTCTATAGTAAGATATTTTATCCATAATCTATCAAACCTAGAGATTTTATTACTATTGAGCTAGGTGGGGATAAATAAGGGCAACAAGTGTGGGGCGGGTTTTTAGGACTAAATCTGAAGTATCAAGGCTTTCGGCTCAACCCACCCCTACTATTTCATATATTGCCATCTTACTTTTGACTTTTGACTTTTGACTTATAACTTCGTTAAGGCCAGCAGGACACTCCATCTACTTTGCTAGAACTTTACATTAGCAGTAGATTTATGAGACGTTTCTCTGACTGTTGTAGAAAGCATAGTTTTAGTAATAGGTTAATACGATTAGCCTGTTTACATAAAAATGATGTATTCCTAGCTATAGGTTAGCTCAAGTCTGTTTAATTAGTTATCAAAACACTTTCTTTCTCTTCTATTAGGTAAGTCTTTTGACTCTTTGGATTAGTAATAATTAATATTCATAAAATTCTGATTGATATTGCAAGTTAAATGTTTAGTAATTGTGCATATTTATCAGAGATAATTTTTTAGAGAAATAGTTATATTTAACTCTTGACAATATTAAGTGCATACCTGTAAAATACTACTTAAATTACTGGCAAAATGTCGAATTTAATTATATCATAAATTCTGAGATTTTTTGAATTAATTTTTATTAATACTGAAACGGTAGTACCTAAC
>NZ_LGSU01000607.1 GCF_002260545.1 Hydrocoleum sp. CS-953
GCTACCACAAAATGTGGCGAGGCAAGAGGAAAATTAGTATTATTTTTGAGTAAATTTCCAAACTCCATCCCAATTTTTCGGCAGACCAGTTACTGTTAATTGGTAGATTCTTTCCAAATAAAGTAGAGATGTTTTATCTACAGAATTCACTGCTAAAACTTTCTGGAAATAATCTTTAGCCAAAACCAAATCTCCCTCACGATAATACTTCAAAGCCAGTTCAAAATCTACTTGAGTTTGTAACTTTAATTTTCGTACATAATCAACTTCGCCTTCAAGAACTTCATAGACATTAATCGGCTCATTTCTACCTACAACTGATACCAGATCTAAAAAACGAATTTGATACTTTTCTGGATTCTTTAAACCCTGAAAAGCTGACTCGGAAATTAATAGTGAAACACCATAATATTTAGTTAAACTTTCTAAACGAGCTGTCAAATTGACATTATCAGAAATAGCATCTCCAGACATTCGATTTGCCTCTCCAACAATCCCAACCATCATATTACCTAAATGAATACCAATTCCTACTTTTATGGGAAATGAACCTTGTGCTATTAATTGATGATTATATTCCTGCAATTTATTCAGTTTACCAATGGCAGCTTGTACCGCATCATCAACACCATCCGGAAATACTGCCATAATCCCATCTCCCATAAACTTAATAATTAAACCGTTGCGATCGCGGATTTCTGGACAAACTTGTTGTAAATAACCATTCACAAAAGCAAAAGTTTCTTGAGAACTCATCTTTTCAGATAAAGTTGTAAAAGAGCGAATATCAGAAAAGACAATTGCCATTTCTTTACTAACTCTGTCTCCTAGTTTAACATCTAGAATATTTTCTTTTGACAGNATGGCAGCTTGTACCGCATCATCAACACCATCCGGAAATACTGCCATAATCCCATCTCCCATAAACTTAATAATTAAACCGTTGCGATCGCGGATTTCTGGACAAACTTGTTGTAAATAACCATTCACAAAAGCAAAAGTTTCTTGAGAACTCATCTTTTCAGATAAAGTTGTAAAAGAGCGAATATCAGAAAAGACAATTGCCATTTCTTTACTAACTCTGTCTCCTAGTTTAACATCTAGAATATTTTCTTTTGACAGTAACTTCACATATTCGTGGGGTACAAAACGCTCGTAGGAATTAGTAATTTTTGATAATTGAATATGAGTTTTAATTCTAGTTAATAATTCATCTTTAGCAAAAGGTTTAGTTAAATAATCATTGGCACCAAATTGGAAACCCGTCACTAAATCGGCAATTTGATTTTTAGCTGTTAACATTAACACTGGTAAACTTTGGGCTGGATATTTTTCTCTGAGTTTAGCGCAAACTTCATAACCAGACATATTTGGCATCATTACATCCAGTAAAATCAGATCAAAATTATTATTATTCAAAGCTGCTAAAGCTTCTTCTCCATTTAATGCTTGGGTAACTTGATAATTATTTGCCTGAAGATGGTTATTCAAAACTTGAATATTTACAGGTTCATCATCAACAACTAAAATGTGGAAATTACCATTAGGGTTCTTATTTTCTAAGGGTTCAGTTTCGACTGGTGTTTCTACATTATCAACAAGATAGCGAATACTGTTAACCGTAGGAGTAGGAAAACTGGGGGTATCAGGTACAGGTTCCTGAGAAANCAACAACTAAAATGTGGAAATTACCATTAGGGTTCTTATTTTCTAAGGGTTCAGTTTCGACTGGTGTTTCTACATTATCAACAAGATAGCGAATACTGTTAACCGTAGGAGTAGGAAAACTGGGGGTATCAGGTACAGGTTCCTGAGAAATAGGTAGGGAAAAGCTAAACCGGGAACCGACACCAACTTCTGATTTTACCCAAATTTGACCACCATGGAGTTCGACTAATTGTTTGGTGACAGCTAACCCTAAACCTGTACCGCCGTATTTTCTAGCAGTTGAACCTTCTCCTTGTTCAAAAGATTCAAATATCCGATCTAGTTTGTCGGAGGGTATACCAATACCAGTATCAGATACCATGATGATAATTTCGGTAGCTTCATCTGGATCTTGTTTAGAGGAGTTTAGGGAGGCAGAGATTTCGACTTTCCCGGAGTCAGTAAATTTGATAGCATTGCCAATTAAATTATAGAGTATTTGTTGGAGACGGTTTTCATCAGCAGAGACGGGAGGTAAGTCTTTAGGTATAGCATTTATTAATTGGAGATTTGTGTTTTTGCTAACTAATACTTGATTTAGGGTGACTACTGCTTCGACGACTCCCCTAACGTCAATAGCTCTGATTTGTAATTCTAAGTTGTGGTGTGTAATTTTAGAAAAGTCGAGAATGTCGTTAACGAGGTTGGAAAGACGACGAGCGCTGGAAACTATCATGGTTAAGTTGGATGTAGTTACGGGGTTTAACTCTCCAGTGCTTCCATCAAGGAGAAATTCTCCGATACCGATAATACCATTTAGTGGGGTGCGGAGTTCGTGGGAGGTGTTGGCAAGAAATTCGTCTTTGAGAGAGTCGAGTTCTGTAAGTTGTTCGTTTTGTGCTTCTAGGGTTTCAAATTGTGTTTCTAGGGTTTCAAAGGATGTTTTGAGCTGCTTTGCCATCTCGTTAAAGGAGTTGGCGAGTTCCCGTTCTACTAAACTTACCCAAACTTACCCATGAGTGATTGCATGAGCTTTGGAGCTAGCTTCCTGTTTCACTGAAGACCACTGACCGCNTTTATGATTTTTGAGCATTCCACTTACGTTCAAATCTTCTATCACTATGGTGCTGTGGTTTTTGGCTAACCATGTTGTGAGTTTATGGAGTGCATCTGCTCTGATATCAGCTACTTTTTTATGAGTCTTGGCTAGTTTTTTTATGGCTTTGGCTCTGTTAAAGGACCCAGGCTCTTTTTTGTTGACACGACGTTGATAACGAGTTAGTCGTTTTTTTGCTTGCTTATAGGCTTTAACGTTAGCAAATTTAGTTCCATCACTACAAGTTGCTAGAGTATTTATGCCTACATCTACACCAATAAGCTCTCGTTTTTTTCTACTAGGGTTGGCTTGAGCATCATCATCATATTTAAAACTAATGTACCATTCACCTGCGCGTTTGGATATTCTCACATTTTTGACTGGCACTGAAGGTAAGATTTCATACGTTTTTACTACTCCTATTCTTGGTAGCTGTATGTAGTTTCCTTTCAAAATTTTAATACTTCCTTCTAAGTAGAAACTATCTTTTTTCCCTTTTTTCTTAAAGTTCGGAAATCCATGTTTAGGAACAGTTAAAAAGTTTTTAAATGCTCTATCTAAATCTCTTAAGGCTTGCTGGGGGGCACACTTTGATACTTCATAATACCAGGGATTTTCACTTTTAACTTCATCAACCAGACGTTTATGCAAGGTAATTGCACTAGGTCGTTTTTTCGTTAATTGATATTCCTTGATAGAAGTAGTTAATCCCCAGTTATAAGCATGGCGAGCCACACCTGCGTGTTTGGCAAGTATTGTTTTTTGGTAATTGTTAACTTTTAACTTGGTCTTAATTGATTTCATTTGAGCTAGTAAGCCATAAAAAAAGTTTTTGATAATTATTTAGCATGACTTTAATGTATGATAGCAAATAATCTAATCAGCATATTTTCAATATTTATTAATATTTGTTTAATTTTGTCCAATTATTTGCTTTCAGTAGTTAACCCTATCTCAGAGATAAATTCTTGACTTAGCGATTTGCTGTACTTGCTATCTGAGTTATAAAATACCACTGCTTTTACTGAGTTTAACTCAGTCTGAGCATATTTTGCTAAAGCTTTGCAACTGCTCGATCGTTAAGTACGGTGCGAAAAAAATTTA
>NZ_LGSU01000608.1 GCF_002260545.1 Hydrocoleum sp. CS-953
GAGTAGGGGAGTAGGGGAGTAGGGGAGTAATTTTTTGGCTCTATTATGTATGCGCCCAAAATACTCTCCTTGGAAGTAGGGGAGTAGGGGAGTAGGGGAGTAATTTTTTGGCTCTATTATGTATGCGCCCAAAATACTCTCCTTGGAGAGGCTTTCAACTACTCCCTAGTTTTAGTGAAAATAATCGTAAATTTGCTGTGCCAATTTTGGTCCGACTCCCGACACTTCTGCCAACTGTTCCACTGTTGCCATCCTAATATAATCAACGGAATGAAAATGCCCCAATAACAACTTTTGTCGATGTTGCCCTAAACCGGGAATTTCATCTAGACGCGATCGCTTCATTCTCTGACTTCTTTTATCCCGATGGAAACTCACGGCAAACCGATGTGCTTCATCCCGCAACCTCCGCAACAACTGCACCCCCGGTTGCTCCGCGTCAGTTTTTAACGGTTGTGACTCCCCTGGTAAAAACATTTCCTCCCGTTGTTTTGCCAAACTTACGACTCGCACTTCTTCCAATATATTCATCTCTTCCATAACTGCCACCACTGCCGAAAGTTGCCCTTTTCCACCATCTATCATTATTAAATCTGGTTTGTCTGTAGTCGGTTGTTGTTCATAGTCGCGAAACCGTCGCCCTATAACTTCTGCCATACTGGCAAAATCATCAGAATGGCCGGAACGTACTTCTGGATTTTTAATTTTATAATGTCGATAATGTTGTTTTGCTGGCAAACCGTCAATAAATACTACCCGCGATGCGACTGCATCCGAACCTTGAATATGAGAAATATCATAACCTTCGATGCGGTGGGGTAATTCTGGCAAATCTAATATTTCTGCTAAGTCTGTCATAGCTTCATTATTGCGATCGCTCATTTTCGCCAACCGCAGCAACTCATATTCAGCATTCTTTTTTACCATTTCAATTAATTCTGCTTTTCCTTGGCGTTGCGGTACAAATATTTCTACTTTTTTACCTTTCTTTTCTGTCAACCAATTTTGCAAAAATTCCCTCTCTGGCAATTGATTTTGCACAATAATTTCTGTGGGAATTTCTACAGATTCTACTGTTTGATAATGGGATTCTAAAACCCGCTGCAAAATTGCTCCTAATTCCTGATTTTCTGTTGTTTCTAAATTAGGAGTTTCGGCAATAAATCCTAATCTTCCTACTAATTTGCCAGCCCTAATTTGGAATATTTGAACACAAGCAATTTGATTATTTCCTGCTAAAGCGATTGCATCTCTAGAAACTCGGTCGTCTGGCAAGGAAACTTTTTGGTCAGCATTTATAGAATTCAAATCTCTAATTTGGTCGCGAATAGCTGCTGCTTTTTCAAAATTCAGTGCCTCCGCTTCTTTTTCCATTTGAGCATTTAAAATATCAATCAATTCTCCAGTCCGACCTTGAAAAATCATTGCCACTTTTTGCACAATTTTATGATATTCCTCTGGAGTAATTAATGTCTGACAAACTCCCGGACAACGACCAATATCATAATTGAGACAAGGGCGGTCTTTAAATAAAGGTTTTGGTCTTTGACGTAGAGGAAAAATTCGTTTGACTAAATGTAGAGTATTTCTCAAAAGTCTGGTATCCACATAAGGACCATAATAACGGTCTTTAGCTTTACCTAATCTGCGCTTTCTCGTAATAAAAATTCTGGGATAATTTTCTGACCAAGTTATGCAGAGATAAGGATATTTTTTATCATCCTTGAGTAAGACATTAAAATATGGTTGATGTTGCTTAACAAGATTAGCTTCTAATGCTAAAGCTTCAGCTTCTGTATCTGTGACAATAAATTCAATTTCTACTATTTGTTGTACCATTAAACTGATACGATGAGTATGATTTTTACCATCTCGAAAATAGGAACGAACTCGATTTCTTAGTTTTTTAGATTTGCCAATATAAAGGATGCGATCGCTACTATCCCGCATCAAATAAACTCCTGGAGTTTGAGGAATTTCTTTGAGTCGATTTTCTAAACGTTCTGAATCTTTTATTATGGGTAAAGTTTGAGTTATCATAATACCAATTTGATAAATGTTTGCTACAAATAGTTAGGGTACTTATAGCGCTTTTCATTAACATAGAATACAGAGATTTTGGCTTCAAGGCTGAAGGCAGAAAGCAGAAGGCAGAAGTTTTGTAGTCTACCTTTGTGAAAACCGCTATAAAAGGAGTCAGGAGTCGTAGGGGCGATTTCGTTCCGAATGCTGGCGCAAACGCGAATCGCCCGTACAGGAGTCAGAATGAATAGCTTTTATCTACTTTTTTGTATCTTAAATTATATTTTTAGTCAAATATAAGTTCCCTATCAAAGATTTTAATACTGCTTATTCTTCGTAACATTCTTTTTTAAAATTGGTATAGCGTTTCTCAGTAAGCGTGAGGTACACTTTGATATTTCTTCCCTGTTGCCTATTGCCTGTTGCCTGTTGCCTAAAGCCTATAATTTTGTACCTCACTCTTTTTGGGAATTGCTATATTATACCTCTTTCCAAATTTTTAATTAAATTAATTAAGGATATAAAATCAACAATTTTGACTGATAAATAAGGATTGAAATTTTCGGCGTATTTTTTCAATGCTGACNCAATCCTTCTATTACAGAAGAGGTAATTATTAATTATTAATTATTAATTATTGAAACCCTATTCCCTAACTTCTGAAATTTTCCCTGTTTTACTCAGATTAAATATAGCAATTGCATCAGCTCCTGACTGAACATTTGCCAGACAACAAATATCTGTCAAATTTCCAGAACTTAGTGATATTTTGTTCCGATAACTTTTATGCAAATGACCACAAACTACTAACTTTGGTTTTAACTCATCTACTAACATTCTTGCATATTCATTTCCCACGATATCGTAATAGCCTTGACTCCTACGTTGCTGTTAAAACTCTTCAGCATCTACAGGATTTATGATATTAGTAGGCCAGTCATGTAATAACAAAATATCTGTAGATTTATAGTCTAAAGCCTGAATAATTTCTACTTCTGTAAAAGCAATATAATCCTTATTAGAATAGCTGCTAATTTGGGAAACTTTAGGTCGGTTAATCTGAAATTTTTCCTCTTGATAAATACCAGAAACTCCTACAACTTTTAGACCTGCTAAAACTACCGAGCCGACCCTACCCAAATAATAGCAATTCTTAGTAATTTCTGTACCTGTATTGGTTCGGTCTAAAAAACCGTAGGGTTCATGATTACCACCAATAAACCAAATAGGCTAAGGAAAAATTGCTCTTTGTTCATAAAAGTCGGGAAAATCTCCCAATTTACGATATTTTTTAGGCGCATCCATTGTTGCTAAATCAGCTTCATGGCGGTGGGGTTCAAAATCTCCTACTTGCAGAATAAATGCAAGCTTTTGACTAGAATGATTTTCCCACTGTTGTAGTAAGCGAATCATTGTGTACATATAGCCGTGGACATCACCAACTACTGCAAAAAATATATCTTGATAATTGTTAAACATTATACTTTATCTATTGATATTGTTTATAATAAATTATTTAGATTATCATTTAATACTCAAGTAGTTAATTTAAGCATGATGGAATCATCTCCATTTTCTCAAAACATATTTTTTTGTCGAACATTAAGAGTCTTAAAACCCAAGCATTTAGCTATTAGCGGTCAGCAATCAGCTTTTTAATGTAAATTTTAAACACATTTGTGGTGAATATATAAAGTTTTAAAATGTGATTTTAACCATAATAAAACGTGGTCATTAAGTCTTTCAATACTGCCATTTTACTTCATTTTATATAAAGCTAATGGGAATAGCTAACAGCTAAATGCTTGCCTTACAACTATAATAACC
>NZ_LGSU01000609.1 GCF_002260545.1 Hydrocoleum sp. CS-953
ATTCACGCCTTGAAGCCTCCCCTTTCAAGGGGAAAAAAATAAATCTTTTCCTTATTCGTCAATCCTCTCCCTAAAAGGGAGAGGGAATTATCAATTATCAATTAATGAAAATACAGCCAGCTTTTTCCCAAACAAAATTTTGGTTTAATTAACTAACTATAAATTTAGATAAATTATTTTTTTGAAGAAGGGTAATTTTTTGGTATTCTTATCAAGACTTACTATTTATTGAATTCTTCAACAAGGAAAAACATGAAAAGTTTTATGACTGAGTTTTTCAGCAGTGTGTGGCATAACTTATCACAACAAATATCTAAGTTAGTAGTTGCATTAGTAGCAACATTTGTTTTACTGTTGCTTGGCACAATTTTTATACCAGTACCTTTCGCCCATGCAGCAATGGTCCTATACTGTGATGGACTGGATGCTGGTGGTAATCCTTATACAGCAACCTATGTAGATGGATTGTTTACTCAAGTCCGGTTTGATCGTTCTCCAGATTTACCCCCTGTAGTCTCGGAATTAACCTACGATACTGTCAATGAGCAAGGTCAACCAATTTACCGAGGTGGTTACTTGGGAGCTGCAGATGTAGTTCTTATTGATCTATCAGGAGGTAATGTCCAACCTGGTTCGGAAGTATCAGTAGCAGTTGATAATAATTGGAACGTAGAAAGGGGTATTTGTGGAGTATAATAACTAGGCTGTAGGGTGTGTCAGTTAGTGGCAACTGGCAGACCCTAAATTATTACTGGATTAGACTACCAGTCAACACTTAGCTCTCAGCAATCAATTTCTCAAGGTGTTTAATTAGGAATTAAATTTTACATTTTACCTCAATTTTTCAAAAGTCTCAAAAGCTTCATATATTACTGAATTATACTTAGATTAATTACCAAAATTTTCAGGTAATTCTATCTCAAAGTTTCTCAGCAAAAAAGCAAATTCATCTGTAATTTCTTCAATTATTTTCGTAGTAGGTTTTCCGGCTCCATGACCTGCTTTAGTTTCAATTCTAATTAACACCGGATTATCCCCTACATGAACTTCTTGTAAAGCAGAAATAAACTTAAAACTATGAGCTGGAACAACCCGATCATCATGGTCAGCAGTAATAACTAAAGTTGGCGGATAAGAAGTTTCTGGCTTTAAATTATGTAGAGGAGAATAAGCATATAAAGCTTTAAATTCTTCTAGATTATCTGGGGAACCATAATCACCAACCCACGCCCAACCAATAGTAAATTTATGGAAACGTAACATATCCATTACTCCTACTGCGGGTAAAGCTGCACCAAATAATTCTGGTCTTTGAGTGATACAAGCACCTACTAATAAACCGCCATTACTTGCACCAGTAATAGCTAATTTTGGGGAAGAAGTCCAATTATTTTCTATCAACCATTCAGCAGCACTAATAAAGTCATCAAATACATTTTGTTTCTGTTGTTTTGTTCCGGCTTTATGCCACTCTTCTCCATATTCTCCACCTCCACGAAGATTGGCTACTGCATAAATTCCTCCCATCTCTAACCAGACTAATCTACTAATAGAAAAGTTGGGAGTGATAGAAATATTAAATCCTCCATATCCATAAAGAATAGTTGGATTATTGCCATCTAGTTTTACACCTTTTTTGTGAGTAATAAATATGGGAATGCTTGTACCATCCTTACTGCTATAAAAAATTTGCTTTGTTTCAAATTCATCGGGATTAAAATCTACATTTGCTTGGCGATAAATTTTACTTTCACCACTTACCATATCGTACTGATAAATAGTTGATGGAGTTGTGAAACTAACATAACTATAAAATGTGGTTGTGTCGTAACGTTTGCCATAAAAACCACCTACCGAACCAATACCAGGTAAGTCTACATCTCTTACTAGGGAGCCATCAAGATTAAAGATTTTTATTTGAGTATGAGCATCTTTTAAATAGAAAGCAACAAACTGATTATTAAGTGTGCCTACTCCTTGCAATGTATCTGTTGTTTCGGGAATAATTTCTTGCCATTTATCTTTATTTTCCCCTGTAGCTAAAGAAGGTGATGGGGGGTTATTAATATCAATGGCAATAACTCGTTTTTTCGGAGCATCAAAATCTGTGACAAACCAAAATATATTATCATCATTATCTATCAGACGATATTCAGCTTCAAACTCACTAATTAATTCTACTATTGGCGCATCTGGGATAGTTAAATCCTGATAAAAAACTAAATTTTTGCGGTCTGTGCTTTGCCAAATTGTCAAAATTAAATATTTATTATCTTGTGTGACATAACAATTAAAACTCCATTCTTTTTTGTCGGGTTTTTCGTAAATTAGTACATCATCGTCTTGAGAAGTACCTAAACTATGATAGTAAACTTTATGTAAATAGTTAGTATCTTTTAATTCCCCTTCTTTTGGTTGTTCATAACGACTATAAAACAGACCCTGATTATCATTTTTCCAAGTTGGTCGATAGAATTTTATCCACTGCAAAACATCTGGCAAATCTTCTCCAGTTTGAATATTTTTAATCCGCCATTCTTGCCAATCTGAACCAGCTTTAGAAATACCATAAGCAATTAATTTACCATCTTTACTAATAGTAATTCCCGACAGAGCAACTGTTCCATCTTCTGATAATTTATTAGGGTCTATCAAAACTTTTGGTTCAGCATCTAGAGTAGGTAAGGTATATAAAATACTTTGATTTTGTAAACCATCATTTTTGTAATAGAAGTAGCGATCGCCTTCTTTAAAAGGAACGCTATATTTTTCATAATCCCAGATTTGAGTTAGTCGTTTTTTGATAGTTTCTCGTTCGGAAATTTCTGCCAGATAATTAAAGGTAATTTCATTTTGAGATTTTACCCACTCTTGAGTTTTTTCTGAGTCAGGGTCTTCTAACCATTGATAAGGATCGGGAACTTGAATACCGTGATAATTTTCTACTATGTCTGTTTTGTCAGTGATGGGATATGTTAGAGCTTGTTTGGGGTATTTCATATTTTTGATTTGTGAATTGTTTCTCTAATTTTAGAAGTTGATTTAATTTTTATCAAGTAAACATTGTAGAACTTTTGTCATTGCTACACCAGCAAAATTTCAATCTGCTTGAATTTTTCCGAGAATTTCTAGAATTGCCTAGAAAATTTTCAGCAGTGGAAAGATGGAAACAGAGAAATGATTACTCCATGGCAAATATTTCTGGGATTTTTGTCATTGCTACACCAGGAAAATTTCAATCTGCTTGAATTTTTCGGATAATTTCTAGAAATGATTACTCCATGGCAAATATTTCTTTTACTTTTATCATTGTCATACCAGCAAAATTTCAATCTGCTTGAATTTTTCCGAGAATTTATACAGTTGCCTAGAAAATTTTCAGCAGTGGAAAGATGGAAACAGAAAAACGATTTATTCTATAGCAAATATCTCTTTTACTTTTGTCATTGTCACACCAGCAAAATTTCAATCTGCTTGAATTTTTCCGAGAATTTNAACGATTTATTCTATAGCAAATATCTCTTTTACTTTTGTCATTGTCACACCAGCAAAATTTCAATCTGCTTGAATTTTTCCGAGAATTTCTAGAATTGCCTAGAAAATTTTCAAGAGTGGAAAGGTGGAGAAATCGTTTCTTTTTGTCATTGCTACACCAGGAAAATCTCAATCTGCTTGAATTTTTCCGAGAATTTTTAAAGTTGCCTAGAAAATTTTCCGTAGTGGAAAGATGGAGAAAGAGAAACGATTTCTCCATGGCAAATATTTCTGGGATTTTTGTCATTGCTACACCAGCAAAATTTCAATCTGCTTGAATTTTTCCGAGAATTTATACAGTTGCCTAGAAAATTTTCA
>NZ_LGSU01000061.1 GCF_002260545.1 Hydrocoleum sp. CS-953
CGGCGGTTACTCATCCACAAGCATTCACGACCGAGCCGACCGCATTTCTTAAATTAATACTGGCGTTTAAATCTCTATCTATAGATATGCCACAATCTGGGCAGTCATAAGTTCTTAAGCTTAATGGCATATCTTGAACGTGACCACAGTTTGAGCAAGTCTTTGACGATGGGAAAAACCTATCAACTACTACTAACTCCGAACCGTACCATTGGCACTTATATTCTAGCTGTCGCCTGAACTCATAAAATCACTATCTGCTATCTGATTTTGCTAGCTTATGATTGCGCAACATTCCCCTGACATTCAAATCTTCAATTGACACAATGCCGTGGTTTTTGGCTAAGTATGTTGTCAATTTATGAAGTGCGTCTTTGCGGATGTTAGCTACTTTTCTATGCAAGCTGGCTATCTTCAGTTGTGCTGCCCTCCAATTAGCAGAGCCAATCTTTTTATGACGATGTAGATATTGCTCTCTTGATAATTTAGCTTCAAATCTCCGATACGATTTCACGCTCTCAAATATTTTCCCATCACTCAAAGTAGCTAATGTTTTTACTCCTAAATCTACTCCTATAACATCAGTTTTTTTGGGTGTAGTTGTTGCATTAAATTCATAGCTACAGCTAAGATACCAATCACCTGCAAGTCTACTAATGGTGATTTTTTTGGTGGTCGCCTCAATGGGTTCATAAGTCTTAACAATACCGATAAAAGGTAATTTATGATTCCATCCATTTAATTCTATTGGTTTTCCACAATTATCTATTGTGAATGAATCATGTTTACCCTTCTTTTTAAACTTTGGGTGTTTTCCTAATCCTTTAAAGAACATGCATGAATGCTTCACCTAAATTTATGAAAGCATATTGGTAAACTTTAGATGACAAGTTTTTCATCCAAGGGTATAAAGGCTTTGTATGGTTGGTAAAAACCTCTCTTAGCTTACGGGCATTGGGCTTGTAACCATTTTTATAAGCAACATTCCACAAGCTTAAACCCCAGTTGTAACACCACCTACTGTAGCCTGCGTGTTGAGCCATCAGAGTTTTCTGCTTGTTATTAAGTTTGAGCTTGGTTCTAATGGATTTCATTTACTTGTGAACAAACTTAGTCTAATAGTATGCTTTATAACTTATTATATCGTTATTCTTTGATTAAGTCAATGCTCCCTATTCCATTGAGGTACTGATAACTGAAATGACTCCCGAATCCTGTCTCCTGACTCCTAAGTGGTAACCTAAATATTTGTAGCAAAAATTGGCTTTGTTGTATGAAAGTAGCAATGGAACATCCGTTTCACTGTGCGACATGAAAGGCGGAGCCTAGCGGCAGCTATAACGCTCACTTTCAGTAAATTGATGCTTTATTCATCTATTGGACAATAGTTATGTTTAGTTTATATATAGTCAGAGGAAGGGATAGAAAATCCGTTCCGCTTTCCTACGGAATGCTACGCAAACGCGTTTCGGCTGTCGCCGACATGAAAGGCGGAGCCTAGCGGCAGCTATAACGCTCACTTTCAGTAAATGGATGTTTTATTCATCTATTGGACAATAGTTAGGGCTTGCTGATTAACTAGCTATTAGCTTTTAGCATTTCCTAACGGAATGCTGCCTCTTGCAGAGGAGCTGCGCTAACGCAAACAGCTAGCCTCCTGCGGAGGAACTGCGTTAACAGCTTGCAGGGGCGATTTCCTCCGGAATGCTGCCTCTTGCAGAGGAGCTGCCTCTTGCAGAGGAGCTGCCTCTTGCAGAGGAGCTGCCTCTTGCAGAGGAGCTTCGCTAACG
>NZ_LGSU01000610.1 GCF_002260545.1 Hydrocoleum sp. CS-953
GTAAAAGTTGGGGAAATATTTACACCTTATGTAAGGTTTTTCCTTTTCTTCTTCCTTCTCTCCTAGATAACTAAAGCCTTCTTCCTTCTCTCCTAGATAACTAAAGCCTTCTTCCTTCTTCCTTACCTTCTCTATACAATGTCGATGCTACCGGACATGATATTACACATAAAAGTAAGTTTAATATTTGGCTCAAAAATTATTAAAAATAATTATTAATAAATTATCAAGTCGTCCGCAGCGACGAAGTGGAAGCAATCTCGCATAATCCCTGAGATTGCTATCCGTTCCGGAATGCTCCGCAAACCTTCCACTCCGTTCCAGTCGCAATGATATAATATCATGTCCGCTGGTATCGGAGCGTGTAAAAGTTGGGGAAATATTTACACCTTATGTAAGGTTTTTCCTTTTCTTCTTCCTTCTCTCCTAGATAACTAAAGCCTTCTTCCTTCTNCCTTCCACTCCGTTCCAGTCGCAATGATATAATATCATGTCCGCTGGTATCGGAGCGTGTAAAAGTTGGGGAAATATTTACACCTTATGTAAGGTTTTTCCTTTTCTTCTTCCTTCTCTCCTAGATAACTAAAGCCTTCTTCCTTCTTCCTTACCTTCTCTATACAATACCGATGCTACCGGACATGATCTAATTATCCATTATCAATTAATGAACCAGATATTGGTAAGGTAATCTCAAAGATAGCTCCTTGTGGTTGATTGTTTCTCACGGTAATTTGCCCATTATGTGCCTCAACAACCATTTTACAAAAGGCTAAACCTAATCCAATTTGCGAGGTATCTAACATAGTTGTGCCAATCTCGTATTTCTCAAAAATCTTTTGTTGTATTGCTTCGGGAACACCAGGACCAGAATCAATTACCTTGATTTTGTAAATGTCAGAGTTGATAATTTCTAAACTCACGATAATTTGACTATTGTCTGGGGAAAACTTAATAGCATTCGAGAGCAGATTATCTATAGTTCTATGAATCAGATTAGCATCCACAGAGACTATAAAACTAGATATTTCTGGTAATTGACTTACCAAAGATTGATTTTTTTGAGCAGCGATCGCTTCAAAATTGGATATGCTAGACTGGATAATACCAATGATTTCTACCTTTTTGCGCTTCAGACGAAGTTTACCGGATTCTAGTAAAGCCATATTCAATAAATCATTAATTAACCGCTCTAATCTTTGTGCTGCTCCATAAATTTGCTCCATTTTCCGGTTTTGCTTTTCTTGGGAATAATTGTGATTTTTTAGTAATTGCAAGCCAAACATAATAATAGTCAGGGGATTGCGTAAATCGTGAACCACCATGTTTACCATGTCTTCCCTTAATTCCAGCATGGTTTGTAGGTTGTCATACTGTTGTTTAATTCGTAGCATAGATTTAACTCTGGCTCGCAATTCCACCCCATTGACTGGTTTACTAATGAAGTCATCAGCTCCAGTTTTCAAACAATTGGCTAGGTCTGATTTTGAACTTAATGCTGTCACCATAATGATCGGAACTGCGTGCCATTTTGACATAGCTTTAATTTGCCGACAAGTTTCAATACCATCTATTCCAGGCATCATTACATCAAGTAGAATTACATCGGGGTTGTAGGTTTTTAGGTTTGCGATCGCCTCTTCTCCATTTGCAGAGTAATACAACTCATACTCTTGGTCATTCAAAAGAGCTTCTATTACATCAAAATTATTGGGTTCGTCGTCAATTACTAAAACAGATGGTATATTCATTAACTATTCTCCTTATCCTTAGTAGCTAAAAGTTTTTGAATCATAGATGTTAACTGTTTTAGTTTAACAGGTTTACTAAGGTAATCATTAGCTCCCGCAGCCAAACAACGTTCTCGATCGCCTGTCATTGCTAGAGCAGTTAGGGCAATGATTGGCACATTTACCAAGTGGGGAGTCTGGCGGATCTCCTCCATCGCTTCTAGACCATTCTTATTTGGCATTGAAATGTCCATCAAAATCAAATCAGGGTTTTGCGATTCAGCCTGGGCGATCGCTTCATCTCCATTTTTGGCCAGAATAATACGATAACCTTTTGCTTTCAGATAGCTGGAAACTGTAGTGATATTCGCTTCATTGTCTTCTGCCAAAAGAATTAATGGTGGTGTCTGCTTTTGAAGTTGACTGTACTCAATGTTCGCTTCGGACTGAGATTCTAGTTTGGGGTAGAAGAGGATAGTATTAGTACAAGGAAGATCCACCGTAAAGCAACTCCCAACCCCGACCTCACTAGAGACCTCTACTTTCCCACCGTGGCGATCGACGATGCGTTTTACTAAGGTAAGCCCCAAACCTGTTCCCTGATAGTCGCGATTTAGGGAATTATCAATTTGGACAAAGGGNGAGATTCTAGTTTGGGGTAGAAGAGGATAGTATTAGTACAAGGAAGATCCACCGTAAAGCAACTCCCAACCCCGACCTCACTAGAGACCTCTACTTTCCCACCGTGGCGATCGACGATGCGTTTTACTAAGGTAAGCCCCAAACCTGTTCCCTGATAGTCGCGATTTAGGGAATTATCAATTTGGACAAAGGGCTGAAACAGTTTGTTGAGGTTTTCTAGGGCAATACCAATGCCATTGTCAATGATAGCAATTCGGAGGAATTTTTGTGAATCATTAGCATTTGGGTTGAGAGAGTTGGTCTGAACTTCCAGGGAGACATAACCGCCATCTGGGGTAAATTTAACAGCATTATTGAGTAAGTTAATTAAGACTTGGCGGATGCGTCGTTCATCTATTAACAACTCTGGTAAATTTTGGGGCAATTTCGTTTTTAACTGAATGCCTTTTTTCTGGGCAAGTGGTTTGATGAAAGCCAGACTAGATTTGCAGAGGGGAGCTACTGGAGTGGGGGTGCAACTTAACTCTAGCTGACCAGATTCAATTTTGGTGACATCCAGGATGTCATTAATGAGTTCTAACAGATGTGTTCCGCTGCTTTCAATAATTTGTAGAGCTTTCATTTGTTGCTCATTCATGCTGCCAAATACCTCATCTTGCAGCCCCTCTGTGATGCCGAGGACTGCATTGAGGGGGGTGCGGAGTTCGTGGCTCATGTTGGCAAGAAATAGACTCTTGGCTTTGTTGGCAGCTTCGGCAGCTTGTTTTGCTTGCTCTAATGAAAATACTTTCATGGCTACTTCTTGTTCTAAGTTTTGAGTTAGTAAGGCTAACTGCAAATGAGTTTTGACTCTGGCAAGAACTTCTTGCTCTTGAAATGGCTTAGTAATGTAATCTACTGCCCCTAGCTCAAATCCCTTGATTTTGTTGTCTGTATCTGCTAAAGCGGTAATAAAAATTACAGGAATATTGCGAGTAGTGGGATTAGCTTTGAGTTTTTGACAGACTTCAAAGCCATCCATGTCAGGCATTGTTATATCTAATAAAATTAGGTCTGACAATTCTCGTTCTAGTTGTTTTAATGCTCGTTGTCCGGTGGTGGCGATCGCTACATCATATCCTACTGCACCGAGTGTTTCTGAGAGAACCTCTAGGTTTGCTGGTGTATCATCAACGATTAATATGAGTCCTGTTTGTTCTGCTAATTCTTGATTCATGGTTTCTTCAGTTATCAGTTATCAGTTATCAGTTATATCATGTCCGGTTGAATAGTTATAAACAAAAAAGGAGGAGTCAGGAGTCAACCCACCCCTAACCCCTCCCAGGAGGGCAGGGCTGTTTCAAAGTGTCGTGAATTAACAATTTAAGGAGAACGAGAGATGTTTAGGATTAGAAAATAGAGAAATTAGCCACCCATTTGCCTATTTTTCAGCTTCGGAGTGTCATTAAACTCTGTCTAAATATCTGGTTCAATTCCCTCAAATAA
>NZ_LGSU01000611.1 GCF_002260545.1 Hydrocoleum sp. CS-953
ATATATCAATAAATATTAGAATGAATTCTCAACTTGCCCAAACTTTATCAAGAATTTGCAGAAAAAGATTGTCAACTTGCCGAAGATGGAATTAATGAATATGCCGATTTATTAACTCAACAAGATAAACTATAAAAATTGAACGAGGAGAAATAACGAATGAGAAAATATTTTAATGTCATTATCGAAAAAGATGCAGATGGTTATTTAGTTGCATCGGTTCCCGCATTAAAAGGATGTCATACACAAGCAAAAAGTTATGATGAATTAATAGAACGCATTCAAGAAGCTATTGAACTTTGTTTGGAAATAGAGAGCGAAGAATTTGAACCATTAGAGTTTGTAGGTGTACAACGAGTAGAAATTCAGCAATGAGTAATATTCCAGCAGTTACCGGAAAGGAAATAATTTCAGCTTTAAAAAAAGCAGGTTTTGTTGTTGCTAGAATTAAAGGAAGTCATCATTTTTTAATTCATCCCGATGGTAGAAGAACTGTTATTCCTGTTCATGGAAAAGAAACCATTGGAAAAGGATTATTTGCTAAGATTTTACGAGATTGTGAGTTAAGTATTTATGAATTTATTGATTTATTATAGCCAGGCAACTTTACCCGAATTTGTATAAAATGAAAAACATATTTCATTGCTCTAAAACTTTCCTCACCTCAGCTAAAGTTTCTTCTCCTGATATGGGCAATACATTACCATTATAAATTTCATCTCGACGTTTTTTAGCTTAACTCATCCAAGCTTTTTGAATTTTTTCATCTATATCAAACTCTAAACTTTCTACCAGTTTTTCTGTCAAAAAAGCTCTCTGTCTATTTGATAGAGATAAAGCTTCTTTTATTAGTTCATCAATAGATAGCATGATTATTATTTTCAAGATTACAAATACTTAAATTTTAGGTTTAGTAGGGTGCGTTAGGTGCTAGCCGTAACGCACCACTATTCATTTAAAAATCATATAGTAGGGGTGGGTTTCTCAGTTAAATTAACGAGTTTTCACATTTAGTCAAATAAACCCGCCCCCCAATAATGTGACTAACTATCCACATCTAAAATGGTGCGTTACGCTCCGCTAACACACCCTACTGGACTGTTTCATCTAAAACTTTGCAATAGATTTTTGTTTCTAGGTGTCTTTTTCTCCCCACCCTCCCCACACTCCCCATCTAATGCACCATTTAAGATGAAACAAGCCACTACTGGACTCTGAATGTTTACGAATTACCTACTAATTTATCCCGCAAATATTTAATTCTATCCCGCAATTTAGCTGCTTCTTCAAATTCTAAATTTTTCGCTGCTTCTTTCATCTGAGTTTCTAACTTTTTAATCAACTCTGGAACATCATCCAAAGACAATTCATCCACCTGTTCATAAACCTCTTCTAACTGTTGAGAATTTAAACGGCGCGAAACATCCAAAAACGCCAAAATAGAATTACTTTGTTTTTTAACAATAGGCTTCGGTGTAATATTATTCATCTTATTATATGCCAACTGAATTCCTCGCCTTCTTTCAGTTTCATCTATGGCTTTAATCATACTATCTGTCAAATTATCAGCATATAAAATAGCTTGACCCCGAACATGACGCGCTGCTCTACCAATAGTCTGAATTAAAGAACGTTCCGCTCGTAAAAATCCCTCCTTATCCGCATCTAAAATAGCTACTAAAGAAACCTCTGGTAAATCCAAACCTTCCCTTAATAAATTCACCCCAATTAAAACATCAAACTCTCCCTCTCTCAACCCCTGCAAAATCTCAATTCTCTGAATAGAATTAATCTCCGAATGCAAATAACGAACCTTCACATTTTGCTCCTGCAAATATTCAGTCAAATCTTCAGCCATCCGCTTAGTTAAAGTAGTAATTAAAACCCTCTCCTCCAACTTAACTCTTTCCCTAATTTCTCCTAATAAATCGTCAACCTGACCTTCAGTCGGACGCACAAAAATTTCCGGGTCAACAACACCAGTCGGACGAATAATTTGCTCAACAATTCTATCCTCAGACTTTTCTATTTCCCAATTTCCCGGAGTAGCAGAAACCAAAATACATTGATTAACTTTTTGCCAAAATTCATCAGATTTTAAAGGTCGATTATCTGCTGCACTAGGCAAACGAAATCCATGTTCAATTAAAACTTTTTTCCTAGNATTTCCGGGTCAACAACACCAGTCGGACGAATAATTTGCTCAACAATTCTATCCTCAGACTTTTCTATTTCCCAATTTCCCGGAGTAGCAGAAACCAAAATACATTGATTAACTTTTTGCCAAAATTCATCAGATTTTAAAGGTCGATTATCTGCTGCACTAGGCAAACGAAATCCATGTTCAATTAAAACTTTTTTCCTAGCTTGGTCTCCGTTATACATTCCTCGAATTTGCGGAACAGTCACATGAGATTCATCAATAATTAATAACCAATCTTTCGGAAAATAATCAATCAAACATTCCGGCGGTTCCCCCGCTTTTCTACCTGCTAAATGCCGAGAATAATTTTCCACTCCATTACAATATCCCACCTCCCGCAACATTTCTAAATCGTATCTACAACGTTGTTCCAAACGTTGAGCTTCTAACAATTTTCCTGTTTTTTCTAATTCTTCTAATTGCTCTTCTAATTCCACTTCAATATCATTACAAGCCTCTTCCAATCTTTCTTCAGGAGTAACAAAGTGACGCGCCGGATATACATTCAAAGACTCCAAACTTTGGATAATCTTTCCAGTTACAGGGTCAATATAACGAATAGCATCTATTTCATCCCCAAAAAATTCTACCCGAATAATTCTATCCTCATAAGCAGGTCCTATTTCCAAAACATCGCCCTTAACTCTAAACTTTCCTCGACCTAAATCTAAATCATTTCTGGTGTATTGAACTGTCGCTAAATCTCTCAAAATTTGTCGTTGATCAACTTCTTCTCCTACTCGCAAAGGAATAGCTGCTTTTAAATATTCTGCCGGAATTCCTAAACCATAAATACAACTAATCGAAGCCACAACAATTACATCTCGGCGTTCAAAAAGAGACCGAGTTGCAGAGTGACGCAACATATCAATTTCATCATTAATAGAAGCAGTTTTTTCTATATATGTATCCGTCACCGGAATATAAGCTTCCGGCTGATAATAGTCATAATAACTAATAAAATATTCCACAGAATTATCAGGGAAAAAATCTCTTATCTCATTACATAATTGAGCAGCCAATGTTTTATTATGAGCCAACACCAAGGTTGGTCTACCAACATTTTCAATTACAGAAGCTATAGAAAAAGTCTTACCCGTACCAGTAGCTCCTAGTAATGTTTGCAAATTATGTCCAGCTTGGATATTGGTAGTTAATTGAGCGATCGCTTGAGGTTGGTCGCCAGTAGCTTTAAAAGGAGCTTGTAAACAAAATTTTTCCATAATAATCTCAGAATCAATTGTATCATTATTAATGGTAAGTGCTTATGCAAAATAAATTACACAAAGCGTGCTTATGCAAAATAAATTACACATCTCCAATCTTATCCATAAGTTATCAATTCTTTCTCCCTCCATACCTATTCCCTATTCCCTATTCACTCTCTCAACTAGCAAATTCCTAAAAGCACGACTACTTATACTTTAATTCGTCGAACCAGGATAAAAGGAAGGAAAAAGATAAATTTAAAAGTAGATTGAATTTTAATTTAAGAACACTAACTTTAAAATTCGGTTCTGCTTATGAAATCCAAAATTTGAAATAGATAAAAAGGGAAAGTCGAAAGTTTTGCTCTTTAGGTTGTATATCGATTATTTGCTTTTGATTCCTCCTATCCTAATCAAATGTTAGACATCTCCAGAAAATAAATAAAC
>NZ_LGSU01000612.1 GCF_002260545.1 Hydrocoleum sp. CS-953
TCCATTTAGTTTCAAGCCTCTCCTTTTCAGGAGAAAAAAGAAATTATGATTTCCTTATCTTTAATCTGATGGTTTTAACCAGAGGTAATTATCCATTATTCATTATCCATTATCAATTAATGAAAGGAGATTTTTAGGAAAAATTATGACTACTTATTCCTTATTTTCCTAGTAATTCATTGGCATAATATACTATTCAATTTTGACCCCTTGCTTGAAAATTTGTCATTGCCATTACAGAGGGTAAAATTGCCTCAGCTCTCTGTGTAGAAAATTCTGCTAGAGCGCCTAGGGCAAGATTAAACAAACGATTTGGTTGAAGGTCATCTTGAATTAAACCCCACAGACGACCAACCTCTTCTGTATGAATCCGATCATCTTCTACAATTGCTAGTATCAATTGTTTTCGGAGAAATTCACCCTCTTCGCTCAAAAGATATTGTAAACCTAATTGAGCAGTAGGTAGTATATCAAAATTTTGGTCTGTCTGGGCTATGCCAATCAAATTTTCTAGCCTTTGCCATTGAAACTTTCCATCTTTAAACAATACCTCAATCAACCGACGACGTAATGCTGGGGACTCACCTTTTAATAATCTTCTTGCCACATAAGGATAAGCGACATCTACAATTCTAAAATCTGGATTTAGGGAAAGAGCTAAACCCTCTTCAGTAACTAGAGAACGAATAATTAGAGCAAATTTAGCAGGGACTCGGAAAGGATAATCATACATTAATTCCGAGAATTTATCTGTAATTGTCTTAAAGTTAAAATCCTTGACTTTCTCGCCCATAATATCTCCCAGCACTATTTCTAGAGCTGGTATGATTGGCTGAATATCTACATCTGGTGCAAGAAACCCAAGCTTGACAAAATCTTTAGCCAACTCCTGATAATCTTTATTAATCAAATGAATTACTGAATCAACCAAAGTTTCTTTAGTTTCCTGCTCAAGTTGATCCATCATGCCAAAGTCAATGTAGGCCATCCGACCATCTCTCAAGGCAAATAAGTTGCCGGGATGAGGATCTGCATGAAAAAAGCCAAATTCTAGTAACTGACGTAAACCGCTAGTTACACCTACTGTAATAAGAGTATCAGTATCAAGACCTGCTGCTTGAACTTGTTCTGTATCTAATAATTTCAGACCATCTATCCATTCTAGGGTCAAAACATGGGTGGTAGTATAACGCCAATATATTGATGGTATTTTTACGCTTGGGTCATCTGCGAAATAGGTGGCAAATCTTTCTGCATTACGTCCTTCATTTATATAGTCAATCTCTTCAAATAGCTTTGTGCCAAATTCATCTACAATCATGGATAAATCGTGGCCGAGATTGAGAGGCAACCACGGAGCTAACCAACTTGCTGTCCACCGCATTAAGAATAAATCTAGAGTTATGGTGGGTAGTAAATTTGGTCGTTGAACTTTGACTGCTACATTTTCGCCACTTTTAAGACGTGCCTGATAAACTTGACCCAGACTAGCTGCTGCAACTGGTCTGGGAGAGATTTCGCTATATATATTGTTGATGTTTTGGCCTAATTCTGTCTCAATAATTGAGATGGCTGTCTTGTTGTCAAAAGGTGCTAACTGGTCTTGTAATTTTATTAGTTCTTCTAAGAAGTCTTTCCGAATTAAGTCTGGTCTTGTGGATAGTGCCTGACCTACTTTAATGAATGTTGGTCCTAAGCGAGTTAGTATTCTTCGCAGTTGAGTTGCTCGTTCGGGAGTATCTTCTACTTTGTGATATCGCCATTTGTCCCACAAAACTCCCAAAACAAAACTAGCAAAAGAAGAGATTATAACAAAAAATCTCCATATGACTAACCAAAGACGGTGTTGGTAATGTTTAGCGATCGCTTCTGGATCGTACCTTCTATTTGAAATGAAGTGATTATCGCCCACTTTTAATATTTTCCTCTTAAATTTTATATTTTTTATTTATTGTTTTGAAAAAGCGGTCAGCGGTCAGCGGTCAGCAGTCAGCAAGATTATTTTTTTTAAGTTTAAAAGGATATTTCAACTCCTCCTAAAAATCCTGCCCTTTGGTTTGCCGGAGATTAACCCAAGTTCAAAAAGCTGAAGCTGTTTGCGTAGTATCCCGGAACGGAAATACTAAAAGCTGATAGCTAGTTAAATGGCAAATTTTCAGTAATTCAGAAGGTATAGCGCTACGCGCAAGTTATCAACTCAAAAGTTAAAAAGTCAAAAGTTATCTATGACCAAAAAATTAGGTTTCCTGCCCCTTTTAAGGGGGTCAAAAAAATCAATTTCAGTATTTCAAGTCTCTGAATTCAGCGGTCGGTACTGATAACTGAATAAAATTTGATCCCTGCTGTCTTACATTAAATTTTTTTTATTTTTATTAAGTATAGTATACAAAACTACAAATTTCCCAAATGAATTTTAAAGAAATATTAAAGTCAAAACTATTATCAAAATAATTTGGTCTAATACCAATTTCACAAACTTAAACGACACTTATCAAAGTAATCTATCGAACTTGAAAGACAAGAGGTCAAGTTATGTGTAGTCTGACTTTAGGAGATTGATATAACACCCCCCTTTTAAGGCGAAATGTTTTTGGAGGGTTACTCAAAATCCTCGTTACAAAAAAACTTCTGACTTCTAACTTCTAACCTCTGACTACGTTAAAGTTCTTGTAGAGAGTCTTTCAAAGCAAATATAACTTGCTCTTGTTGTGGAGTGGAAAGTTCAGGAAACATAGGCAAAGACAAAACCTGATGGCAAATTTGTTCTACAACTGGTAATTGACGGTGTGCCAAAGATTTGTAAACAGGCTGTAAATGTAAAGGTGTGGGATAGTAAATTGCTGAACCTATTCCCTTATTTTGTAACTGAGCGCGAACCCAATCACGCAGAGAACTAGAAAAACGAGACTTTGCTGTAGCTTCTAACTCTTGACTTTTGAGCATAATTGTGTATTGATTCCAAACACATCTACCTCCAGCTAACTCTTGAGGAGGAACTACAGCACTTATGCCACTAATAAATTTATGGTAAATATCTGCTAAGTCACGACGTTGCTGATTCCAACTATCTAGATAAGGTAATTTAACTTGCAAAATTGCAGCTTGTATGGTATCTAGACGACTATTAATACCGATGTGTTCATAAAAATATTTGTTAGACTGTCCATGATTTTTGAGCATCCGGACTTGAGCAGCGATCGCCGGATTATTTGTGGTCAGAGCGCCTCCATCTCCAAAAGCTCCTAAATTTTTAGTAGGAAAAAAACTAAAACACCCAATATCACCAAAACTTCCGACTTTTTTGTTATTCCATTCTGCTCCAGTAGCTTGGGCACAATCTTCTATGACTATTAAATTATACTGGCGAGCGATCGCCATTAACTTGGTCATATCTACAGGTTGACCAAATAAATGTACTGGCAAAATAGCCTTTGTTTTTTCAGTTATAGCTGCTTCAAGTTGTTGAATATCTAAATTAAAAGTCTGGGGATTAATATCAATAAAAATTGGAGTTGCTCCTACAGCACTAATTACTTCAGTAGTAGCAAAAAAAGTGAAAGGAGTAGTAATTACTTCATCTCCAGGCCCAATATTTACAGCTCGTAAAGCTAAAAATAAAGCATCAGTCCCAGAGTTGCAGGATACACAATGAGATACATCTATATATTTAGCAAATTGTTTTTCAAAGTCATCAACAATAGAACCTCCAATATAACGACCAGAAGCAAGTACATCTTGAACTTTGGCATTTATTTGTTCGCGAATTATTTCATACTGTCGTGTTAAATCTAGAGGGGGAACATTAGTCATATTGATAGTAATGAATTAGAGAATAAGAGTATAATCAAAATTATAGTAT
>NZ_LGSU01000613.1 GCF_002260545.1 Hydrocoleum sp. CS-953
CTAATGGAAAGGCCCAGACCTGTACCCTTTCCGACTGGCTTAGTGGTAAAGAATGGATCAAAAACTCGATTAATTAAATTTTCTGTCATAAAAGGGCTCCGAAAAGTATAGTATCATAAGATGTTGAAATTATGAACGATCAAGATAAGACTAAAGATGAACTAATTAAAGAGTTAATAGAACTGCGTCAAACTGTTAGTGAACTTGAAGAAGCCAATTCAAATTCCAACTTAACAGGACAAGAATTAAATAATATAATTCAAGAGCGTACTGCAGCACTAAAAGAATCAAACGATCAGTTAATAGAAGAAATTGTTGAACACCAACAAGCAGTAAAAGATTTAAAAATAGCTAAAGAACAGTTACAAACAGTTTTGGCAGCAGTACCAGGTACAGTATCTTGGATTAGTTCGGATTTACGCTATATAGAAGTGAATCAGCAATTAGCTGATATTTTTGGTATACCCAGAGAAAAATTTGTAGACCAAAATATTGGTTTTTTAGGAGCAAGTTCTGAATTTAATGACTTTGTAGAAGAGTTTTTTGAGAGTTCTTACTTAGAAACAACTCGTGAAATTATATCAATGGTTCATGGTGAACCTCACAATTATTTAGTGGTTGCAGAAAAGTATAATAAAAACCAAGCCGCCTTTGTAGTAGGTATAGATATTACCGAACGCAAACAAGCAGAAAAAAGGTTAATAAAAGCAAAAGAACAGTTAGAAACTGTATTAGAAGCAGTACCAGGTACAGTATCTTGGATTAGTTCAGATTTGAATTATATAGAAGTTAATCAGGAATTAGCCGACATTTTTGGTATACCCAGAGCAGAATTTCCGGGGAAAAATATTGGTTTTTTAGGAACAAATTATGAATTTTATGATTTTATTGAGAAGTTTTTTGCTAGTAATGAACCCGAAATAATAGGTGAATTTGTATCAGAAATTTATGGGAAATATCGAAGCTATTTGATTGTTGCCGAAAAGTACAATGAAAACCAAGCTGCCTTTGTAGTAGGTATAGATATTACCGAGCGCAAACAAGCAGAAAAAAATCTGTTAGTTAGTAAAGAAAAACTAGAAACAGTATTAGAAGCTGTTCCCGGAATGGTTTCATGGATTAATTCAGATTTAACCTATATTGAAGTCAATCAAAAATTAGCTGATACATTTAACCTTCCACGAGCCGAATTTATAGGAAAAAATATTGGTTTTGTAGACAATAATTCTAAATTTCACTCTTTGCTCCAAGATTTTTTTGCTAGTCCTCACCAGGAAATAACCTCTGAAATTAGTTCAAAACACCACAATTTATATCGAAATTATTTAATAGTTGCTCGCAAATATAATCACAATCAAGCAGCATTTGTAGTGGGGATTGATATTACCGAACACAGACAAGCAGAGTTAGAACTTGGAGCAACTCAAGAACAGTTCAAAACTATTTTAGAAGCAGTACCAGGAATTGTATCTTGGGTAAGCTCAGATTTACGCTACTTAGGAGTTAATAAACACTTAGCACAAACCTACAATTTACCTCAAGAAGCTTTTGTAGGTCAAAATATTGGCTTTCTCAAAGCTAGTCAAGAATTTAGTGAGTTTATGGGACAATTCTTTGCCAGTCCTGCTGAGGATGACTATCGAGAAGTATCTGCTTACGTTAATGGTACTGCCCGAAATTATTTAATTGTCTCCAAGAAATATGCTCAAGGAGCAGCTGCTTTTGCGATAGGTATTGATATTAGTGACCGCAAGTATGCAGAAGCAGCAGTACGACAAGCTGAAGAAAGATATCGTACTATCTTTGAAAATGCTGTTGAAGGAATTTTCCAAGCAACTCCAGATGGATACTTTATCAGTGCTAACCCAGCATTAGCTAGAATTTATGGTTATGATTCTCCTAAAGAAGTGATTGCTAATGTCATCTGCTTACAACATCAACTTTACGGTAATACTAAATACCGAGAGCAATTTATGCAAAAATTAAAGGAGCAGGGTGCTGTAGTTAACTACGAATCACAAATTTATCGTCGAGATGGCAGTCTAATTTGGATATCTGAAAATGCTAAAGCTGTTTGGGATCGAGATGGTCAATTAATTCGTTATGAGGGAACTGTTGAGGATATTACACAACGGAAAGAAGCACAGGAAGCTTTACAAAGAGCTAATCAGCAGTTAGAAAGCAAGGTTGAGGAACGAACTAAAGCTTTAAGACAATCAAATCGTTTGCTAATGACGGAAATTTCAGAACGTCATCGTGTAGAGACTGCCTTACGAAAATCGGAAGCAGAACTACGGGTGTTGTTTGAAGCAATGACTGATGTAATTACTGTCTTCGATGCTCAAGGTAGATATGTCAAAATCTTATCTACTAATTCGGAGGTATTGTATACTCCTATCAATGAATTGATTGGCAAAAGTGTTTATGAGGTTTTACCCCCTAAACAAGCTAATCTATTTATGATTAATATTCAACGGGTGCTGAATACAAAGGAAACTGTGAATTTAGAATATAGTCTGCTCGTATCTAATAATCAACAGAATGATCCTAAGCGCCAAGAGTATAATTCTGTATGGGGTATCTCATGTAAAGTTCCTAATTACCAATCTAGCGAATCACCTCCTCATCCCCATTCTCCCATTCCTAAACCTGATGAAATTTGGTTTACTGCTAGCATTTCACCATTACCAGATAACTGTGTAATTTGGGTGGCGCGTAATATTACAGAACGCAAACGGGTGCTAGATGCACTGCAAAAAGCAGAGGAAAAATACCGTAGCATCTTCGAAAATACAGCAGAAGGGATATTTCAAACTACTCCTGATGGACGCTTTATTAGTGCAAATCCAGCATTATTAAAAATGTATGGTTTTTCCTCAGAAACAGAGTTAAAGAATCAGATAACCGATCTTGCCCAACAATTATATGTTAATCAAAATCGTCGCTCTGAGTTTATTGCTAATCTTGAAAAATATGGTTCTGTATCGAATTTTGAATCAGAGGTTTATCGTGCTGATAGTAGTGTAATCTGGATTTCTGAAAATGCTCGTGTAGTTCGCAATATTGACAGAGAAATACTTTACTATGAAGGTACTATTCAAGACATTACAAAACGTAAATATGTAGAAACTGCTCTGCGATTAGAACAACAAAAATCTGACCACTTATTGTTGAATATTTTACCTGCTCAGATTGCTACAAAATTAAAACAAAATCAACATCCGATTGCCAAACGGTTTGAAAATGTGACTATTTTATTTGCTGATATTGTCGATTTTACTGGTTTTTCGGCTCGGATATCTCCCAGTGAACTGGTGGATATGCTGAATAAAATTTTCTCAGTTTTCGATAAATTAACTGAACAACATGATTTAGAAAAAATTAAAACAATTGGAGATTCTTATATGGTTGTTGGTGGTTTACCCACAGCTAGAGAAGATCATGCAGAGGCGATCGCTAATATGGCATTAGATATGCAAAAGGCAATTAGGAAATTTTTTAATGATCGAGGAGAAGCTTTCCAAATTCGTATTGGTATTAATACTGGACCTGTAGTAGCAGGAGTAATTGGCATTAAAAAGTTTATTTATGATTTGTGGGGTGATACAGTAAATGTAGCATCTCGGATGGAATCAAGTGGAATCTCTAGTAAAATTCAACTCACGGAAGCTACTTATCAACTTTTAAAAGATAACTTTTTATTAGAGTCACGGGGGTCTATTCCAGTTAAAGGTAGGGGAGAAATGATTACTTATTGGTTGATAGATAGGTTCAATAATTGATAATTGATAATGGATAATTGATAATTACCTCTGGTTAAAACCGTTACGGAATTGAAGATTGGGAAATATCCTAGCACTTTTT